>NZ_DAORXT010000007.1:0-56598 GCF_035371925.1 Acetivibrio sp.
AATCTAACTTAGAAAAGCTGAAAAATTGTCTTGACAATGGGGGGCATTATACAACACCATTGGTCTTCCTTCAGCTTTTTACTTTCGTTACTGCCTGACAGTATTTTTAGATTGCTGTCAGAGAGTTTAAAAAGAATTTTTTCCTGATTATCGATTATTGTATATAACGAGTATAAAATTACATAATAGACTATTGTCCAGAAAAGTATAAAAACGGCAGAGAACCAATCTATTAAGAAAAAACAAAGTATGGTAAAAATAATACCAAGTACCAACCCGATTTTAGCAAAAACATTAAGAAAATTTTTTATCATAAACAGACCCCCCCTTTTTAAAGTAAATAATATAATTATATGTAGATTACCAAAGAAAATCAAATATTTATAAGTTGTGGTATAAATTTTTAATAGTAGACAACCTGAACTTAAAGCTGTTTACCAAATACAGAGATTTATCTATGCTGTAATGATATTCAAAGTATATTTTGGTACAATAATGAATATAATTTCAAAATAACAAAAGAAAAGGAGTTTGGAAAAATGGCGGATATGAGCAACATTTTAACATGGACGTTGGTATCGGAATGCCCTATTCCAAAGGATGTCAGCGAGTTGTTGGTTGAAGGGGAAGTGCCGGTAGCGGCGTATAAAACCTTCCGCGACAGTGCGATTTTTACTGACAGAAGACTTATTGTAAGGGATGCTCAAGGGCTTACAGGGAAAAAGGTGGAAATATATTCCTTGCCCTATTCGTCCATTGTCATGTGGTCTACTGAAAATGCAGGCAATTTCTTAGATTTTAATGCCGAGGTTGAATTGTGGACCAAAGCCGGTCATATCAAAATAAACTTACAGAGAGGTGTGGACATTAGAAAGTTTGACCGATTAATTGCCAACGCACTTTTAAAAGATTAAAAGAGGATTTACAGCTCAAACAGCTCTAAGATTTCGCTTTCGGACATTTTGGAAAGAAGGGTTTCACCCGGCTGTATAACAGAATCAATCATTTCCTTTTTCTTTTGCTGAAGCTCAAATATTTTATCCTCTATCGTTCCCTGGGTAATGAGCTTCATTACCTGGACAACATTCTTTTGACCTATTCTGTGGGCACGGTCGGAGGCTTGGTCCTCAACAGCGGGATTCCACCATGGGTCAAAATGGATTACCATGTCGGCGCCGGTGAGATTTAAGCCTGTTCCTCCCGCCTTTAATGAGATGAGAAACAGTTTTCTTGCACCCTGGTTAAAGGACTTGACCATTTCCACACGGTCTTCGGCCTTGGTTGAGCCGTCCAAATAGAAATACTCAACACTTTTTTGGTCAAGAAACTGCTTTATAATTTCCAGCATACTTGTAAACTGCGAGAAGAGCAAAATTCTGTGGCCGCTGTCAAAGGCATCTGTCATTATTTCCTCTAGCACTTGGATTTTACCGCTTTCTCCGCTGTAATTTTCAATAAAAAGGGACGGATGGCAGCATATTTGGCGAAGCCTTGTCAAAAGGGCTAGAATTTTTATTTGACTTTTTTCGAACCCGTTGGTTTGAAGCTCTATAGCGACTTCTGACTTTGCTTTTTTAAGATATGCCAGGTAAATTTTCTTTTGATTCTCGGTCATTTCACAGACTATTTTAGTTTCGATTTTCTCGGGCAGGTCCTTTAACACATCTTTTTTAAGCCTTCGGAGAATAAAAGGACGTATATGCCTTCCGAGCTCATTCAAAGCGTTTTGGTCGGAATATTTTGTAATTGGGGTCTCAAACTTTTTTAAAAATTTGCTGTGGGATAAAAGATACCCCGGCATAACAAAGTCAAAAATCGACCAAAGCTCCGTGATGGAGTTTTCAATAGGCGTGCCTGTCAGGGCAAAGTTCATTCCCGAATTTATTTGCTTTGCAGTTTTGGCGTTGAGGGTATTTGGATTTTTAATGTGCTGGGCCTCATCAAGAAAGCAGTATTGGAATTTAATTTCCTTGTAAAGGTCAATATCCCTTCTAAGTAGAGGATATGAAGTTACCACAATATCCACATCTTTTATTTTCTCAAACTTCTCATGCCGCTCGGAAATAGACCCGGAAATAACCAGGGTTTTGAGCTCCGGGGCGAATTTTTTGACTTCTTCCTGCCAGTTGTATACAAGGGAAGTGGGTGCGACAACAAGGGAAGGAGCTTCTGCCTTGTCCTTTTCCGACAGTATAAATGCTATAACCTGAAGGGTCTTGCCCAATCCCATGTCATCGGCCAAAATCCCGGACAATCCGTAATACGCAAGGGTCTTTAACCATTTGTAACCGACTTTCTGATAATCCCTTAGGATGTTTTTTAGTTTTTCAGGGATCTCAAAATCCATATCCCCGGGTTCCTTTATGTTTTGAACCATGTGTTTAAAATCCAGGCTTCGCTCAATTCCGTTCATATTGGATTCGCGCAAAAGACTGTCAATATATATTGCCCTATACTTGGGAAGCTCTATAATCTTTTTGGAGAGATCCTTCTCTTTAATATCGAGCTGCTCAACCAAATTACTCATGCTTATAAGTTCCGGCAAGTCAAGGGGCAGGAAAGACCCATCCTTTAGCCTGTAATATTTCTTTTTTTCTTTTATGGAAGAAAAGATATGCTCAAGCTCACTGCTGTCAATATCTTCATAATCAAAAGAGAATTCCAGCATGTTTGAATCTTGACTAAGCCGGATTCCACCGGAAAAGCCGGGGGGAAATCTTACGCTGATGCTTTTAAAGGCATCGGAATAATACACTTCCGCCAATTCCTGAAGCCGGGTTAGACCATTTCTCAAAAACTCAAATAATTTGCTTTCATCCGTCAGGTAGATTGTGTTCTTATCCACAATAAACTCTGCTGTTTCAAAAATTTCTATAATTTTCCTCTCTGATTCCATGTCCCTTACAACTATTTTGTCCGGGTCGTTAATATAATTTTGACCGGAGAAGGGATTTACAACGGATTGGCCGTAGTGGAAATTGATAACGGCTGAAATTCCTTCCTTGTACTTGTCAAAATATATCTTTGAGACAAGCTTTTCTTTAACAAGCTTCTCTTCTATTCCCTTGTCCATGGAAACCTTGCCGATTTTATGGACATGGGGAAGGACTTCGGAAATAAATCTTTCTGTCTGATTCGCCGGAAAAGGCAGGGTGTCTGTTTTGCCGCCCAAAAATTTGGAAATTAAAGGAATATAGCATTTTTGCTGTTTTTCGGAGGGGCGGTATATTTTGCCGTTATAATAAAAGTAAATACCTTTTTCTGTGAGAGATACAAACTCCCAGGATGATTTTAAATTAAGCAGAAGTCTATTGTTTCTGTGGGACAGAGAAAAATTCAGGGGCAGGTCCTCCTCAGTTATTGACACAAGCTTTTCTCCGTTATTTAGTACTTTTGCGATAAAATTTCTGTTTTTTAAAGCCTCAAATACTCTTAGCAAGTATGGCGTCGACAGAAGCACCTTTTTACCCACAAACACACTGGAGGTTGTCTGGTAAGTATATTTGAATCTTTGTTCTAAAAGCCGCTCGTTTTCGTATATTTCCATAAGGATATCGATAATTTTTTGGTCCTCTTTAGAGAATGTATGCTTTTCAGGGTCGAAGGTGAAATTTTTGCCAAACTCTAAAGGTGTGTTTGCGGATATATGGGCTAAAAATTCCTTCATATTCTTTACAATGTACAATCTATCGGTGCCGAGTCTAAGCTCAAGGGAGGACATGTGGCTGTTAAAATAGTCCCGGTTAAATTCGTAAGTTATCTCAAGATGGACTTCTTGCTTCGGATTTTCATCCAAAAAGCTTTCAAAGAAGGCAAAAACATCTTCATAGGTATTATTGCGCTGCCTTGCGGGATTTATATATTTATATTTGAGAAGTTCACCCTGAGCCATTTTCATTACTGCCACAATATGCTTGCATGCACCCGAATAATTGTAGTAGGCCGGACATGTACATTCATAGTCTTGTATATCGCCTTTATTATCAAAATATATTGAGACATCATAGTCCTCGGAGCCTCTTACAATGGCATTGATTATCAGTTTATCACTGTCGAATTCGAAATGCCTCACCCGGTGATTGAGATTGTATAACAAGCCTTTTTTATAGGCTTCACTGCTGGATGCATGGTAAAATATTGTTTTGTCCTGAATCTGTAGCATGTCCATGTGCAAACACCTCTGGAAAACAGCTGTGGCTTAGGTTAATTCTAGTATATAACAATTTGTGGACAAATAAAATACAAAAACAAATAAAAATTAACAAAGCCTGGCAAATAGAAATATTACGAACTCAAAACAAAGGGACAACTCGCGATACACTACTCTATCAGTGCTTCAAGCTCTGTAAGGATTTTCCCAAATACATCCAACGCATCTTGCACCGGTTTCGGTGTGGAAAGGTCAACTCCGGCAATTTTGAGAAGCTCTAGAGGATAATCGGAGCTTCCGCTTTTTAAGAACTGGATGTATCTATCCACCGCAGGCTTTCCTTCTTTCAGTATCATATTGGATATGGCGGTTGCGGATGAAAAGCCGGTGGCGTATTTGTAAACGTAGAAACTGGTGTAAAAATGGGGAATTCTTGCCCATTCTATGGATATTTCCTCATCCACATTTACTTCGGGTTCAAAATACTTTTTATTGAGGTCGCGATAAATACTGCACAATATTTCCGATGTCAACGGTTCTCCGTTTTTATGCTTTAAGTGTACTATTTTTTCAAATTCGGCAAACATAACCTGCCTGTAGATGGTACCCCGGAACTGCTCGAGGTAATGATTTAAAAGATAGGCTTTTTCCCTTCTGTCTTCCGTTTTGTCAAGAAGATAATTCATAAGCAGGGACTCGTTCACCGTTGATGCCACTTCCGCAACGAAGATTTTGTATTCCGAATAAACATAGGGCTGCGTTTTATTGGTGTAATAAGAGTGGAGTGCATGCCCCATTTCGTGAGCTATGGTAAACACGTCGTTTATCGTACCCTGGTAGTTTAAAAGGACATACGGGTGTGTTGTATAAGCTCCCCATGAATATGCGCCGCTGGTTTTACCCTGGTTTTCGTACACATCTATCCAGCCCTTTGAAAAGCCTTCCTTAAGGTATGAGATATATTCTTCCCCTAAAGGCTTAAGCCCGGACTCCACCATTTTTACGGCTTCTTCATAAGGAATGTTTTTTTGAGTTTCTTCAACGATTGGAACATACAGGTCGTACATATGAAGTTCATCAAGCTTTAAAGCTTTTTTTCTAAGTTTCAAATACCTTTGCAGAAGATGAAGGTTTTTATTAACCGTTTCAATTAAGTTGTCATATACATCCACATTTATGTTGTCGGCATCCAGGGAAGCCTCAAGGGATGAATTGTATTTGGCGGCTGTTGCATAAAATTTGGAGGCCTTGATATTTCCGACAAGTGAAGATGCAAGGGTGTTTTTGAATTTGCCGTAAGTACTGTAAAGTGCATGGAATGCATCTTTGCGGACTCTCCTGTCCTTGCTTTCAAGGAATTTGACATACCTGCCCTTGGTAAGCTCCACTTCTTCTCCGTCTTCATCCTTTATAAAAGGAAATTTTATGTCTGCGTTGTTGAACATGGTGAAGATTTCCCTTGGAGAGCCGGCCATTTCCGAGGCAAGGGCCAGCAATTCCTCTTCCTTTTCCGATAAAACGTGCTCTTTTTGCCTTAAAATCTCGCGAAAGAACTGGCGGTACAGCTGAAGACCCTTGTTTTCTTCAATATAGCTGTTTAATTTCTCCTCAGGGATGGAGATTATTTCAGGTACAATAAAAGATATGGCGGCATAGGCTTCGGTGGTAAGGGCAGATGCTCTGTCCGACAGGCTCTGATATGTAGAATCTGCGTTGTCTTCGTCTTTCTTCATCCTGGCATATACAAAGACTCTGTCATTTACGGACATTAGTTCGTTGCTGAGCTTCAAACATTCTAAGAGAGTGTTTGAATCCTTGCTCAAAGTACCTTTGAATTTAACTATTTGGGATATATATTTTTTAACCTTGTCAAAATCTTTCTCCCAATCGTCAATACTCTGATATATATCTTCAAGCTTCCATTTGTATTTACTGTCTATTTCATCTCTTTTGGGAAGTGCTTTTTTCAATTCCGGCATACAAAACAGCCTCCTTTAGCTTTATATATTATAATGTTATGCTTACAAATCATTGTATTTGTTGCTTTTTCCCCGGCACTTGCCGACAGGATACTTTAGCCCGTTCTTTTTTACTTTGTCAAGAATTGCTTTGTTGAGGTCAATACCAAGGTCGTGGGATAAAAGCAACAGGTATGATGCAATATCGGCAATTTCGTCTTTTACATCCTCAAATTTTGATGAAGAAAGATACTCTTTTGCTTCATCATCGGTTTTCCATTGGAAATGCTCCATAAGCTCTGCCGCTTCTATTGCGATGGAAACGGCCAGGTTTTTCGGAGTATGAAACTTGCTCCAATCGCGTTCTGCTCTGAATTTTAGCAGTGCATCCATGGCGGCATTAAGATTTAAGCTGTCCATTATACCAAAAAGTCCCCCTTCTGCAAGAAAAGGAATTGGATTTGTATATTTTTTACTTTGGATTACTATACCATTATAACCCAACAGTTTGTATTTTCCAAGGTTAATATTTACGAAAAAGCAGAGTTTTATTACAAAAAAAGCGCCTTTCCCGGAAGAAAGGTGCAAAAAAATGGGTTCATTTATATATAGGAGAGTGTATGAAAGTATCATAATTTGCTTAGAGCTTTATATAGCATTACTGCGGCTTCAGCCCTTGTGGCATAATCCTTCGGACAAAGCATGGAGCTGCTTTTGCCGGCAATAATTCCTTCACCGTTTAATATGGCCATACTCTGAACAGCATAGAGGGATATCTGATTTTTATCGGAATATTTGTCCAAAAGAGAGTCGTTGTGGTTTGGCAGTGGCTTTCCTATGATTTTAAAGGTTTTTGCCAAAATTACCGCCATGTCCTCCCTTTTTATGGTGTCATCGGGATAAAAGTAGTTGTTGCCCATTCCCGAAACAATGCCCATGTTTTGCGCAATCATCACATTTCTGTAATACCAGTGGTTGGGCTTTACATCGGCGAAAGTACCTGTAGGTGTTTTGTCCAATTGAAAGGCATTTACTACAAGGGTTATAAACTCTGCACGGGTTATACGGTCATTGGGTGCGAATATTCCCTGTTTTTCCGATTTTCCGTGTATAATGCCTCTTGCTGCAAGATTCTCTATGGCTCCTTTTGCCCAAGGAACGGAATCCAAATCGTTAAAGGTCTTGGAAGATGGTGTTTTAACCGTTCCAATATTGGTGTAATCGGTATATATGTTTTTATCATAGGCTCTTACTCTATAGTAATAAGTGGTGTTGGCATAGAGCTGATTATCTGTAAATTTGCTCACATTCCTGCCTACTCGTGCAATTTCGGCGAAATCCCCATTGTTTGATTTTCTCTCAATAGCGAAGCCTTCTTCATTGTCGGAGTTATCCTTCCACTCCAGTACAACTTGATTTGAAGAAGTAGCCTTTACCACCAGGTTTGCCGGTGCGGACAGGGATTTCATATGCACTTGGATTTCCTCGCTGTATACTTCAAAACGGTAAGCTGACTTTTCTGCGACTACTCTAAAATAGTAAATGGTATCCGGTTTTAATTCTTTAATTGTGCAGCTGGTAGTGTTTTTTGAGAGTGAAGTAACTTTTTTCCAACTTTCGCTGGTTGCTTCTTTCATTTCCACCCTGAATCCGGACTCATCTTCAGTCATATCGGTCCAGCTTAAGATTATTTCGGTATTTGATATAATGGAAGCCTTTAGGTTTTCGGGCGGTTTGAAGCTTATACCGTCGACAAAGGATTCATTTGAATACTCCGATGAATTGTAGCTGTTTACAGCTTTGATTCTGTATGTGTATCCCGTTTCCGTGTCTGTGTCGTAATCATACCATACGGTCTTATCTCCATCCTGCTTTCCGATTTCTATAAATTTACCGTTTCCTGTTTTTCGCTCAATTATAATTTCCGCATCATACCAATACTCATTTTTCCACGAAAGTTTCACAAATCCTGAGGTAGTCCATGCCGATGTCAAATTGTTCGGAGTTTCCAAATAAGTGTAGGCACCGATGCCGTTTTCAGGGTAGGGTTTGGAGTAGATTCTGGTGTCAAGATTTGTTCTTACCCTGTAAAAATACTGAGTATTGGGATAAAGGTCCGTATCTCTGTAACTTGTGTAACCTGCCGGCAGAGTGGTTATCATTTCCCAGGTGCCTTTGTCTCCGGCTTTCCTTTCAATGACGGTACTGTAGCTTCCTGAGTCTGCATATTCCCAGCCAAGCTCAATCTCAGTGGAAGATACCGATGTAACGCTTAGAGCCCCGGGAGGAGCCTTCAAAGCGGATGTTGTACAGGTAACTTCATTGCTGTATGCCGAAGCATCCCCTGCCGAGTTAAAGGACATGACCCTGTAGGTATAAGTAGATTGGGCATTTACACTGCTGTCGGAATAAGAAGTGGTATTTGCCGGCAAAGTTGCAATCGGAACGAACCCACCTGAGTCTGTTTTTCTTTCAACTCTAAAGCCCGATTCATTGCTGGAGGAATCCTTCCAGTTCAAAGTTATTCGGGTAGTGGATGTAATCTCCAGTCTTAGGTTTGATGCCGCAGACGGCCGCCCTGTGTATATGGAATACACGGGAGATGAAGCCGAGTTGCCGTTTTGGTCGTAAGCGGTTACTCTATAATAATAGTACTTGTTTGGCAAGATTCCCTCTGTATCCGAATAAGTTGTTATATTGCTGTCAAGAACGGCTATTGTATAGTAGCTTCCCGAATCAATTCTTTTTTCTACTTTAAGACTATAGATACCTTTTGAAGGAAGGCTCCAGCTTATGTCAATTCTTCCCGAATCGACCGGCACGCATTGAAGATTTGAAGGTGCCAAAAGCCTTGCCACGGGCTTTGATATATTACTGAAACCTTTATATTTTTCATTGTCAATACTCAGCCTGTACCTGTATGTTCCGTCGCTGCTGATGGTGTCGGTGGTACTGGTGCTGTTTTGCGGCAAACCGGTTTTTATTGTTGTCCACGAATCCCATCTCTTTTTATCTTCGAGGTATTTTGCTCTTTCAAGTTTGAATTCATGAATGTTGGAATGCGGCTGCCAGGAAATAGTTACTGTACTGTTTTTTATTGACGCCTCTATAACTGGAGGAGCTATGGGCTTTATTGTAACAGGAGCGGAAGGTGTGGAAAAGTGCCCGTTTCCGTCTGTTGACATAATCGTGTATTGTGACTCGACGCCGTAAGTCAGGTTTGGGTCAACGAAACTTACAGAAGTATTTTTGCCGGAAACTTCGGCAATTTGCCCGTATCCGGACTTCTCTACTATGGTGGCGTCGGTTGCAAGGGAATTGTTTACCCATGTCAGCGTAACTTCATTGGTATTAATATCCAAATACGAGGAAACAATGGAAGGAGCTTTCATTTGCAATGTGGTAACCGTGCTGTTGGCTGATTTGATAGCCTTCCCGTCGGGGGCCACAGCGGTTACGGTATAGTTGTACGAGGTTTGGGGCTTTAGTCCCGTGTCCTGAAAGCTCAAATAGTTTCTTGCAATGTCAACATCTATATTGGTAATATGTGCATCATTTCTGGCAATGCTGTAATAAACGGCATTTGTTACAGAAGTCCAGTTGAGATTTATCTGAGTATCGGAGTTAAAATCTGCAGGAGCGGCATTAAGATTGAAATCAGCCAATGCAACGTCTCTTAGGCAAAAAGTTGTTATTAAAATAATAAGGACGAAAATGATTGATTTTTTGAAGGAATCTATAATCAATTTCATGGTTACCCTCCCTTGTGAGATAAAAGAAGATAGATAGACTATCAAAGTTTGTATCGAATAATTTTGAAACAAAGTTAACGAGTTTTTAATGGCATTATATTTAAATTGATTTTGGGAAAAAATACTCTTGAAATATTTGTGCTTTTTTAGTATACTATTAATCGTCCATTTTGGATATAATTATGTTATATGTGCCCATAGCTCAGCAGGATAGAGCGTCGGTTTCCTAAACCGCAGGCCGGGGGTTCGAATCCCTTTGGGCACACCAGAAAAGCCGTTAACCTTTTAGGTTGGCGGCTTTTGTTGTAATTCTTCCAAATAAGGCCAAAATCTGTGGCTGATTGGCCTTAGGACAGGTCAAGAAAATTATATGTGCATAAATTCAGGTTTTATTAAATCTGGATGGATGGCCTAACAAACAATGGGTTTGACATTATGCGTTTTATTAGTTATAATTTTATTCGCAACGTTTGGTTGATATTTTGTTTTATTTTTGATTTGATAATTGGAGGCTTGGACGCAAGTTGGAGTTTGAAGAAGGCTCACAGCATTGGTTTATGATGGAGGCCTTGAAGGAAGCTTATAAGGCATACGGCAAGGACGAGACTCCCATTGGGGCGGTGATAGTCAGAGACGGCAAAATAATTGCCCGGGGACATAATGAAAAGGAACTCACCAATGACCCCACCAATCATGCTGAGATAGCCGTAATTAAGGAAGCATGCGCAAAGCTTGGTACTTGGAGACTCAACGACTGTGATTTGTATGTTACATTGGAGCCTTGTACAATGTGTGCCGGTGCGATTATACAGGCCAGAATTGGCAGGCTTTTTATAGGGACTGTCGACCCTAAAGCGGGAGCAGTCGGCTCGGTAATAGATGTGATGAGAGTTGACGCTTTTAATCATAAGGTTGAAGTGACCTACGGAATATTGCAGGAAGAATGCTCCAAGATTTTGAGGGATTTTTTCAAGGAGCTTAGAAAGAGAAAGTTAAATAAAAAATAGAAAAATAACATTTTTCAGTTGATTTTATACAGTTTTTCGGGTATTATTAAAATCTGAGTGAATAATATTTAAATGAAAATATATGGAGACGTATCGAAGTGGTCATAACGAGCCTGACTCGAAATCAGGTTGTCGCGCAAGCGGCACGTGAGTTCGAATCTCACCGTCTCCGCCACGAGCCTGTTTGCGGTAAATATCCGTAGACAGGTTCTTCATTTTGCATGTATTGTCGCGGGAGGTAAAAATGAGCGCATTTACGTACATTGCTTCCAATAATCCTCTTCCGGAGGTGAAAAACCCGCATTATAAGACACTATCCATAAATGAAGCTTTATCCATGGGGATTGAGGTTCCCGATTTTTTGCTGGATTCGGGCTGTGATAGGGATAAACCTGATGTTATATTGTGGTCGGATATCGAAATTAAGATTGATACAGAGACTGGAACCGTGGACGATGGCGGGTTTGATGATGATTTTGCCATTCTAAAGCTTAGCAATACCGCAGAAGATGTCTATACTGAGAAAAAATACTGTGCTTATCTTGAATGGAACTTAACAAGAGGACGTTCCCAAAAAGTAATTGATTATATCAGAGAACAGCTAGAATATACAGATGAGATAGAAATTTGGCGCATTTGGATGGGAAGCGGAGAGAAGCCTCTCATCAAAAAACGCACTGTTTTCATAGATGCACTTACCCCCAATGAACTGATGTGGTTGGAGGAAGCGGATATATTATCCGAGCCCCCTACTCAGTACTGTATTATTGTGAAAAAATTATAAAGTGTACAATTGCTTTTGGTTAGAACCAACTTTACCGGTTGTTATCGCTGAGTATTAATATTGTATACTATTATCGTAAACCATTGATTGTAAGTATATATTATGATAAAATATACATATGACTTGCGGAAAGTCGCATTTGTACAAAAATATGAATAAAAAAGCCGGATTTATCCCATATCCTATTAAACGGGAATATGTACAACAAAATACTGATGCAATGAAGAGAAGAGTAGGTTATTGATGTCTTTTACAGAGAACTCCGGTAAGCTGAGAAGGAGTAAAGAATAGATAACTGAAGATGGTCTCGGAGCTTTCGCACCGAATCCTTTCAGGGTTTAGACTGCGACGGGTGCGCCCGTTATAGTGCCGGAGTATAATCAGGGTTCATTTATCCTGATGTACTTGCTGAGGTTGGTGCTGCGAAGCATCAATGAACCGGGGTGGTACGACGAAGTATTATGCTCTCGTCCCCAGGATTGTATCCTGGAGATGAGAGCTTTTTTAATGAACATTTTGCTTAGGTGAATATTTTTAATCCCAATCAATAGGAAAGGAAGAATATATTTGTTATGAAATAAAATATAGTAATGCTTTTGTTTCAAAGCAGATTACATGTCTTTAGAATTTTTTCTATAGACTCCCAGACGGAAAGTGAAGGGTTTTCTTTGTAAAACTTATAGCCTTTATACGAATGTAAAATGTATCTGTTTTCATGATTGCGCTTCATAATACCTTTTGCTCTTTGGATTGCATTTCGGACATGTTCTAGTGTTAGTTGTCCGAGGATGCGTTTAAAGTTGTCTTCTTTTTTATAGTGATCTAAATTTTGAAAATGCTCACCGTAGACTCGGTTAATGAGTTCAAGATATTGACCGCGGTGAGACAGTGTGGAGTTGCAATCAGCTTTATGGAGAATTATCCAAAGATCGAATGTAAAATTGCTGTAACCTAGGTGATACTTGATATTTTTTCCTGAATTTTCAGCTGCTTTCATTTGCTCCAATGTAGCCATAAATTGCCGTTGGTAAGTGTCTTCGTTACTTTCGTAGTCAAATATGTGGGTTATATCTGTTTTACTTACCACAGCTAGTTGCTTTATCCGGCTAAGAGGATTTTTCTCAATTTTGCAGTTAAATTTAACGGTATATTTTGTTGCAGGTTCTGCATTAATTATGCGCTGAAGCCATTCTAAATACAATTGTTCCGTCTGCCCTTCAACGGTAAAGTAAAAAGTTCTATTTTCTTTGCGCATGAAATTACACCTCACTTTCATGCGAGATTAATTCTCGGAAAATAGGTGTGAAATCCACATCTTTAATTGCACCGTATCGATCTATAAAGTAGTTCTTCATGTAATCTTCGTTTTTGCGAACTCCGGATTTTCCTGCTGTTCCAAAATCGGAAAGAGAATAATGAGAGCTAAAATAAGTTTCTTCATCGCGTTCTACAAATTTTATTTCATCTCGCCGATACAAATTAGAATTTAAAAAAATAGGGTTGTGAGTATTAAAAATCAACTGTGCGTTATGAATGTTAATTTCATTATTATGAAAAATGTTAATAATATTCATCAAGGCCATAGGATGGATAGAAGCATCGAATTCATCTACTACTAACGTACAACCATTTTTGAGCGCAATGGCTAGTAGAGGAAACAAATTTATAAATCGTATAGTTCCGTAAGATTCAAAAAGCTCAGCAGGAACAGCTGCATTTTTTTCGGCATTATTAAAAAGAGATAATAACGTTGCTTCATTATTTTCGTCATTTACTAAATATCCAAGAGCATTTGAGTTGATGCCGAAACAGGATGCGGCTTCATTCAAAGTCTTTTCGATATATACTGATTTTTTTCTCGGATCGCTAAACTTTCTTATAAGGCGCATAGAGTTTGATTGATAAATTATCATGAATTTATTACTGAGCCAATCACTGATTAGCGCAACTAATTTAGAACTAAATATATTCTTAAATCCATTCATCAAGAAAAGTTCTTCATCGTTCAAATTGTTTTTTGCTAAAGCAATTGCACTTTCGGCATTTTCTTCAAAAGCGTTAATAAGGAAATCTTGAATAGGCTTTAAAGAATAAAATTCCAATTTGGGATTTCTCGAAAAAATAACGGTATTGTTAACGGTCAATGTTTCGGATAATATTTTACGAGGATAATCAGTCTCTAAAAACTTTCCCAAATCAGCCATAAAAGAGTATTCCACCAATATGCCGTTTGTTGTAAATTTAATTGAAAAAAGCACAGGTTCAGAATTCACATTAGTACTGTTCGGAATTAATTCCAAAGCAGAAGCTGCTGCATTGGGGTAACTTTTGTCATCGTTATTGCGGATGTTTCCACGCAATACAATGGACTTGAAGGTATCCATTGCGCCAATAATATTAGTTTTTCCGGAGGCGTTAGGACCATAAATAACAGCTGAGCATAATCCTTTATATTCATTTTTACCTATTTTTTCATTTAGAATACTGTAATCAAGTCCCGTTTGCTTGGGAGCCGGTACAAGAGAAAATACAAGTTCATCTTTAAAAGACTTATAATTTTTTGCTCTGAATTCTAATAACATGTAACTTCCTCCATTCTGCGGAAAATACGCAAAATCGTATTAATATTATATGTTATATACTGCTCAAATGTCAATTTGCTTATTCGCATTTTGCGGAATTTGTGCAAAATCAATTCGCAATTAGATTATTTATCTATGTTCAACCTCCCTTAATATACTCTACTATTACATATTATTTCTGTGGGAGGTCTGTTTCTTATGAATTAAGTCACATCTTCATAATTTAAATCATAGAATGGTACCATGAAACCGGAAAGGGATGGGTAGTATGTATAATACAAACAGTAAGTGGCCATATCCTTGCTTTATGAATGCACCGTTGTATACTTCGCAAAATATGTATAGCGATAAAGTATACCAGTGCCCCTATTTTCCGAGTATACCAATATATGGCTTAAGTCCATACAATCAATTTCCGCCTCAGTATATTCCTTATACGGAACAGGGCAAGGGCTGTGTTCCGCTTAATTTGAAGGACTATGGCCCCGAACCTTTTGTAATCAATATTGAAGAGGCAGCAAAGCAAAACGATAATTTTCGTACAGCTTTGTGGACCGGAAACCATTTGCAGCTTACATTAATGAGTATCAATGTTGGGGAGGACATCGGTCTGGAAATGCATCCCGATGTTGACCAATTCCTACGCATTGAAGAGGGCCGGGGAATTGTTAAAATGGGTGACAGCAAAAACAATCTGAATTTCCAGAGAAAGGTATATGAGGACTATATAATTATCATACCGGCAGGAAAATGGCACAATCTAATAAACACCGGCGACAAACCGATAAAATTGTATTCCATCTATGCACCGCCGAATCATCCCCACGGAACGGTTCATCCCACTAAAAAAGATGCCGGTGAGTAGTCAATTCAATATGTACACATACACTTTTCGTACTCCAAATTTCATGGCGGATTCATTTACAATGGATTCGCCAGGTTTGTCTTCACCGAAAAATATATCGATTTTGCTGCCCTTTATAAGGGAACCGGTGTCTTCCGCGATATAAACTCCGTTTAAATTGCTGTATTCTTCAGGAAATACTATATACATTTCGCTTCCTAAGGGAATTACCGTGGGGTCAACGGCAACTGTTCTTCCAACCTTGGCTCTTGTACCGGTATAGGTAATTCCGTATTCCGGATGGTCCCGGGTTTTGCCGCAACTTTCATAGGAAAGGTCATAGGCTGTGGCTGTAAGATACAGTACTTTTTTGTGCTTCGGAACATTCTTGTGAAGTCCCGGAGAGTATCCCAGACCGGACAGGATGGCATTTTTTGAGTAAAGGTCAACTGGCTCATCGGAGCTAGTGAAAATGCTGATGCCGGAAGGGGAAGGGCTTGACTCAACGTTACTTGACTGTGTGGTGCCGGTGTTTTTTGCCATCTTTCCAAATAGTGCAATACAAGATAAAGTAATAATCAATACCGACACTGTTGCGGCAATTACGGCCTTTTTGATGCCGGAAATAACTTTTATATTGCCGGTTTCGTGTGTATCGGGTATATCACTTGCGGCCGTAAGTTCAGCGGTAGGCTCACTTGAAACGGAAATTTCTTCGGTTGCTTTTGCGCAAGGTTCGGGATCATTTTCTGCTACAGGTTCTATGGAATTGTCATGTTCTTGAGATTCGCCTTTGGCATCGGTTATTGAATTATTCACCGGCTCATTTACTTCAGAGGGGATTTCTGTAGGACCGATTAACTTTAGAGTGTAATCTTTGACGACATCCTGTATGTAAGGTTTATCCAGTATATTTCCGCACCATTGGGAGACCTCGTTTATAAAGTTACTTTCTTTAAAACCGCTGCCCAAGCATGCCTGATAAATGTCATTGGCATTAATTGCGAAAGGGAGCTTTTTTACTGTATCTCTAAAGAGGGTCTTTG
This sequence comes from Acetivibrio sp., assembly GCF_035371925.1. Classification (NCBI taxonomy): domain Bacteria; kingdom Bacillati; phylum Bacillota; class Clostridia; order Acetivibrionales; family Acetivibrionaceae; genus Acetivibrio; species Acetivibrio sp. Next base: position 16,124 of record NZ_DAORXT010000007.1, read on the forward strand.
TTATTTCATCTCTATAGGCTAAGCTAAATGAGGATATGTTTTTATTAATTATTCTATTTACTGCATCTGCAAAGATTGCAGCTCTTTTTTGCTGGGAATGGTTTGGATAATGGGCCGAAATATAGCTCTTTATATCCAATACATTCTTTTGACTAAGGATCTCACGGTTTTTCAGCTCTTCCAACACTAAATTTATGTTAATTTCCACCAATAGCCCCCCAAGAATAACAGGTTAAAACATTGCCGACACATATATAATATCGAATTTATCAGATTTATTGAATATATAAAAAGTTTGATAAAAATTTGATAAATAGAAATTTAATTATTGACTTGAGAAAAAAAACCGTTTAATATGTATAATCATATTTTGTCTATTAGGAGAGGTTTATGAGGTTTGTTACGTTTGATCCTTTTCGTGCATTGGGTATCCCCGGTGTTACATATATAAAACCTGAGTTGATTTTCGCAAAAAAAGACATGATTAAAGAGGCAGATTGGATTCTTTTTCCCGAGTACTGGCAGGTAAATCTTCTTCATTATGTGTGGAAGAAAAATATTTTTCCCAGCATCAACACCTATCACTTAGGACATGACAAAGTTGAGATGACAAGAGCCTTGCAGGCATTTGCGCCGGAACACCTTCCATATACGCTTATTGCCCCTTCCGATACCGAGACAGACATCATAATGGAGCAATTCGATTTTCCCTTCGTTGCAAAAGAGGTGCGAAATTCCATGGGGAAGGGTGTTCATCTTATTTCGAATTCCAAAGATTTGAAAGATTACATCGACAAAAATGAGGTTTTATACTTTCAGGAGTATTTGCCTATAGACAGAGACATAAGGCTTGTTGTGATAGGCAAGAAAGTGGTGTTTGCGTATTGGAGAGTTGGACAGGAAGGAAGCTTTAAAAATAATGTGGCTCAGGGAGGAAGCATTGATTTTTCTCCTGTTCCGAGGAAAGCAATTGATTTAGTGGAGGATGTGGCTTCAAAGCTTGGTATTGATTACGCGGGATTTGATGTGGCCATGGTGGGTGAGCACCCTTATTTCTTTGAATTTAATGTGATGTTTGGAAATCAGGCTATAGTTCAGGCTAAGGTTCCTGTTGTAAAATATATTTTGGATTATGTGAACGAAAAAAATTCTCCCCAACCGCCCAAGCCATTGGCTCCGGCTCCGGCACCGAAAGCGTCCTAATCAACCTATTTGTTTTACCGACTGTCTTTCGATAAGGGTGACGGGCAACAATATTTTTTCGTCCATACATTCTTTGCCGTTCATTCTTTCAATAAGCTTTTTAACTGCGCGCTCTCCCATTGCTTCTTTGTAAATGTGCATTGTTGTCAATTCGGGAGAAACACTTTTTGATGATTCTATATCATCAAATCCGATAATTGATATATCGTCAGGAACGGATATACCCATAGCCGAAAATGCTTTGTAGAGAGATATTGCCTCTAAGTCATTGCAGCAAAAAATGGCTGTAGGGAGCTTAGGAATTTTTTTCAACTCATCGACAACTTTGTCAACTCCGTCATGAAGCAGCGTTGACATATTTTTGTCGATGACGGAAAAAGAATTATTTACCGGAATGTTGTATCGTACATGGGCTTTAAGGTATCCCATGTATCTGTCGAAAAAACTTGGAGATACGAATACATCTCCAAAAAATCCGATATTCTTGTGTCCTGATTTGATTAAATATTCGGTGGCAATATAACCGCCCGAAAGATTGTCGGTAAGCACATAGCTGGCTCTTATATCGTCAAAAAAGTCATCTACTATTACAAGAGGGAGGTTAAGCCCAACAATGGAATTTAAGGTTTTTCTGGAGATACGTCCGAGAGTTACTATTCCGGAGACAATACCGTCCCTTATGCAAACCGGAGTCTCAAATTCTTTGTTGTCATCAAAACAGTAGAGTATGGTATTAAGACCGTTTCTCTTGCCTTCGGACTCTATACCGTATTGAATAAATGAAAAAAACCCTACGGAGTTTTTGGTATCGTTTGAGAGCATAAGACAAATACTCTCTGTTTTTGAATCGGAGCTGACATTTTTCTTGTTGGATTTTTTATATTTATAGCCATATTTTTCAGCTGTCCGAAGAATCTCATTTCTGGTTTTTTCACTTACCCCGGGCATATTTCTAAGAGCCAGAGAAACAGTATTTTTTGTAATGCCCAGCTGTTTTGCAATAAATTCCATTGTGACTTTCTTTGCCATTTTATCCTCCAAAAAACACTTTAATCAGTTATATTATAAAGATTTTAGTGCACTTTTTCAATCTGTGCCTTAAAATAATCTGCTTTTGATTGGATGTATATAGAATTAAAGGTAAACCGTAGCATGGAATTCATAACTATTGTATTGAAACGGTATTTATTGTATAATTAAAATGTAGGCTTTTTTTGGTTATCTCACAATAATTCTTTTTACAGACAGATCATATTTTTATATTTTTTCCTCAAGAGTCTTTAGAATGCAATGACTGCATTAAAATTTTTAGTTATATTTCAGACAGAAAAAACGAAATACTGTAGAAAACATATGAATTGAGGATGGAGCTAATTTGGAATATCTGCTTTCGCTAGTTTGGGGAAATGAAGTTGTTGACTGGATTTAGTGGTATTTAAAGGAACAAGTGTTTTAGTGCCATGAAATGCATGTTACAAGAAAACGGTATGGAGGCAGATGAAAATGAAAAGAATAAGTGAAAAGACTTTGAACCCGAATAAGTCTATAATTTCCATTATAATGATAACAACATTTTTGTTCGTTTATAACATTGCAATGCTTTATACCGGAATAGGGAGAGGGACATTCTATACGGTGAATGCGGAGGAACCTCCCTTAGAACTTCAGTTTTATAACAATGAAAAGGGAAATAATGTAGAATATATAGGACCAATTTTTCGTATTAAAAATGTTAGCTCATCTGAAATTGATCTAAAGGATGTGAAAATTAGGTATTATTTTACGCTGGACAGTTTGGACAGCGAAGAAACCGCGAATTATTTTTGCTATTATTTTTCAAAACCTGGATATGAAAATTTATATAATACAGAAAATCCAATTGAAGATACAACCGGTGCATTTTATAAAATGAGTGTACCAACTGATACTGCAGACCATTATCTTGAGATTAGATTTAGAGATGATATCGGAACTATAGAGCCAAATGCCCAGGTCGAAATACATTCAAAGATCCAGAAGACTAAAACCAAAAAGTTTATGCAAACTAATGACTATTCTTATAACGACTCTGCCACAAGTTTTCAGCCATGGGATAAAGTAACTGTATACATAAATGATCTGCTGGTTTCGGGAATTGAGCCTAATATGTATGCCAGCAGGGAAACCGGTGCGTGGTATATGTTTGATGATACCGTCAAAGGTTTGCCCGACCAATCAAAGGACTATAGAGGCAATTATGGCAATGCGGTACTAAACGGGGGAGCTAGTATTGCGCCTGGGAGAAATGAATATGGAAAAGGTGTGTCTTTAGACGGTGTGGATGATTTTGTCACGCTTCCTGAGGAAATACCCGGGTCTTTATATAATTTTACCGTGTCTGCCTGGGTGAAGCTTGATAGTGTGGGTAATGTGCAGACAATATTTGATTTTAGCAGAAATAGCGATAAATATATGCGTTTTTCTGTCAAAAATGATGGAAAAGTAGAGTTTGCAATGACAGAGGGTGGACCATACCTTGAAGAGAGCGTTGCCTCAGATTTGGCTCTATTTGCGGGTGCTTGGAGGCATGTGGCAGTGACCTTAGCCGGTAAGACAGGGATTTTGTATATCGATGGGGTGGAGGTTGGGAGGAAAAATGACTTTTCCTTTATGCCTTTAACATTACTGGGTAGTACAGCAGACAATTATATCGGTAAGTCCCATGAATCGGATGCATATTTTGGCGGGATGATAGATGATTTTCAGATTTTTGACAGGGCATTAAGTGCTGATGAGATCAAGACCCTTGCAGGCAGTGTGACGAGAGTAAATAATTCGGATTCGGGGATAGTTTACAGCAGCGGATGGAATCATAGCCAGGGAAGGGATAAAGGTGACTACTCGGATGACGTTCATGAGTTTATTTCACCGGATGGAGATGACTATTTTGAGTATACATTTACCGGAATAGGAGTAAATTTTATAGCTTCTCAATATGATGGCAACAGTGATGCAGAGATATATATTGACGGGGTATTTATAAAGACGGTATCTATGGGAGGGTCTTCCGACTATAACCCTCAGAGTGTAGTTTGCAGTATACTTGGACTGGTATCGGGAACCCATACAATTAAAGTTGTATTCAAGAGCGGTACATGGGGAATTATTGATGCTCTGGATATAATTTCGGAGGCTACAGAGGTGCCGACGCCAACGCCGGAACCAAGCCCAAGCCCGAGCCCTACACCGGAACCGAGTCCGACGCCGAGTCCTAGTCCAAGTCCGAGCCCTACACCGGAACCGAGTCCGACGCCGAGTCCTAGTCCAAGTCCAAGCCCAAGTCCAAGCCCAACACCAATGCTTACACCTGCAGCTACACCAGCACCGGCGCCGGCACCGGGACCAATATTGACACCGACGCCAACGCCAGAGATGAGTCCAACACCGGAACCGACACCGATTTCAACACCAACTCCGACGCCTGAGGTGGAAAGTGATCCGTATCTTTCCGACCTTATAGTGACAGGAGCAGAGCTTAAACCTGCATTTAATCCGGATACACCATATTACGAAGCAGCGGTGGAGAACGATACTCGCTTTGTGTGCGTTATTGCCTATGCATCGGATGATGACGCTGCAATTACTTTAAATGGTGCTTCTATTAAAAGCGGAAGCATATCCCACGCTGTTGGGCTTAAAGAAGGTAAAAACGAACTGGTTGTCAAGGTTGATGCAAAGGACGGAAAAACATCAAAGACATACCGCATAAATATCTACGTTGAGTCATTGCAATTGCCTGCACCAACTCCCGACAAAAGCGGCAATCCGTTTTTCTCATCACTGGAGGACCTGCTTAAAGAAAATGAGCTTACTTCAAATGAGACAAAGGGTGAAATTTTTGATGATGTGCCCCGGGGCTACTGGGCGGAAGAATATATTCGCAAGCTTTTTGACAGAGGAATTGTAAAAGGGCTTAATGAATCAAGCTTTATGCCCGGAAGGCCGATTACCAGAGCGGAATTTACACAGATAATTGTTAATTCCTTAAAAATTCCATACAGGGAAGGGGAAGTACACTTTAGCGACGTGGCTGAAAAAGACTGGTATTATAAGAGTGTATCTTCTGCTGCAGCCTTTGGCATAATTGTTGGAAGGCCTGACGGAAGTTTTGCTCCAAATGAATCCATAACCAGACAGGATATGGCAGTGGTTATTGCGAAGTTTTTGGAGAAAAATCAGGGTGAAAATGCAAAGGGGCTGGGAGAAACCTTGGATTTTGCCGACAGGAGCAATATCTCCGGATATGCTTTGGATTCAGTGGCTGCTGTGGTATCTCAAGGGTTGATGGTTGGAAAGCCCGGCAATATGTTTGACCCCAAGGGCCTTACCACGAGAGCGGAAGCCGTAACGGTTATTTGCAAACTGCTAAACTGTTAGAAAATATACGATTGCGGTTTATATAGTCCATAGATATAATGTACAGTCATAGATAAAGAATAATTATGTTAATAAACTTCTAATAAGGACTTATTTACATAACTTATTTATTGTATAATTAAAATATAGACTTCTTTTAGTTATCTCAAAGCAATTCTTTTTACTGACAGAGCATACTCTTACTTTTTTTTCTTTATATGCCTCAAAAATACAATAATTGTATAAAAGGTTTTAGTAATATTTCAGACAAAAAGAAACGAAATATTAATTGAATACTGTAAAAAATATAACGCTTGGAAATTAAAGATAGGGCTGATTTGCAAAATCTGCCTTCAATAGTTTAAGAAATAGAAGCTATTAATCGGGTTTAGGAATATTGAATGCAAAATAATGCTTTACTTCCAAGTAATGTATAATGAAAGAAAGCCGTATGGAGGCAGATTAATATGATAAAAACAGGTGAAAAGACTTTAAAACCAAATAAGTCTATAATTTCCTTTATAGTAATAACAACAATTTTGTTCGTTTATAATACAGGAATGCTTTTTACCGGAGTGGGGAGAGGAACATTCTATAAGGTGAATGCGGAGGAATCACCGCTAAAGGTCGAGTTCTATAGCAGTAACAGGGGAGAAGATGTAACTTTTATATCACCAAATTTTCGTATTACCAACGTAGGTTCATCTGAAATCAATTTGAAGGATGTGAAGATTAGATATTATTATACGCTGGATAGCTTGGAAAGCGAAGAAGTTCAGACTTACGAGCTTAATACTTCGCAAAAGAGCGATGTAGGCGATATAAGAGGAATTACAACCGGTACTTTTGTTAAGATGAGTATACCGACTGATACGGCCGATTATTATTTTGAGATTGGATTTAACGATCCTGCAATGACTATACAGCCGAATCAATCGGTTACAGTGGGAGTACGCATTACTAAGCAGAAAAGTACTCAAAATGTGCAAACAAATGACTATTCTTATAATGGTTCTGCCGAGAATTACGCACTGTGGGATAAAGTAACTGTATATATAGGTGATCAGTTGGTTTCAGGACTTGAACCGAACATGTATGCAAGCAGGGAAACCGGCGCGTGGTATATGTTTGATAACACTGTAAAAGATTATAGAGGAAATTATGGCAATGCGGTACTAAACTCGGGGGCTGCTATTGCACCGGGGAGAAACGGAAATGGCTTGTCTTTGGACGGAGTTGATGATTTTGCTACTCTTCCCGCAGAAATAGCCAGCTCTTTATATAACTTTACCATAGCTGCATGGGTAAAGGTTGATGCTATAGGTAATGTGCAGACAATATTTGATTTTAGCAAAGAAAATGACAAATATATGCGTTTTGCTGTCAATGATGATGGGAAGATTAAATTTGCAATAACTGAGTCCGGCGAAGGCCAGGCTAAAGAAGTTGTGTCCGATACAGAATTGCCTGTAGGTATTTGGAAACATGTGGCGGTAGTTTTGGCCGGAAGTACAGGATTTTTGTATATTGATGGAGTCGAGGCTGGCAGAAACAGCAACATTACCCTTAAACCTTCAAATCTGCTGGGTAATATGGCAAGTAACTATATTGGAAAAACTCGTCAGTCGAATTCATACTTTGGCGGGATGATAGATGATTTCCAGATTTTTAACAGGGCATTGAGTGTTGATGAAATTAAGGCTCTTACAGGCACTGTAACAAGGGTAAACGATTCGGAATCGGGAATAGTTTACAGCGGTGGATGGAATTATAGCTCGGGAAGGGGTAAAGGTGACTACTTGGATGACGTTCATGAGTTTAATTCACCGGATGGAGATGATTATTTCGAGTATACATTTAACGGAGTCGGAGTAAATTTCATAGCTTCTCAATATAACGGCAACGGTAATGCAGAGATATATATTGACGGAGTGCTTATGAGGACGGTATCTATGGAAGGGTTTTCAGAGTATAACCCTCAGAGCGTAGTTTACAGTAAACTTGGTCTGGCACCAGGAACCCACACAATAAAAGTTGTATTCAAGAACGGTACGCGGGGAATTATTGATGCCCTGGATATAATTTCAAACACTGCAGGGGGGCCGACACCAGCGCCTGCACCGACGCCAACACCGGAACCGAGCCCAACACCGACACCAACACCCGAACCGAGTCCGACGCCGAGCCCAACACCGACACCAACACCGGAACCGAGCCCGACACCGAGTCCAACACCAAGCCCGACGCCGAGCCCAACACCGACACCAACACCCGAACCGAGTCCGATGCCAAGCCCAACACCGACACCAACACCGGAACCGAGTCCGACGCCGAGCCCAACACCAAGCCCAACACCAAGCCCGACGCCGACACCAACACCGGAACCGAGCCCGACACCGAGCCCAACACCAAGTCCAACACCAAGCCCGACGCCGACACCAACACCGGAACCGAGCCCAACACCAAGTCCAACACCAAGCCCAACACCAAGCCCGACGCCGAGCCCAACACCAAGTCCGACACCGAGTCCGACGCCAAGCCCAACACCAAGTCCAACACCAAGTCCGACACCGAGTCCGAGCCCAAGCCCGACGCCGAGCCCGACACCGACACCCGAACCGAGTTCGACACCAACACCAACGTCTGCGCCTGAGCCGAGTCAGACACCGACATCTACACCAGCACCAGCACCACCGCCGGCACCGGGACCAATATCGACACCGGCACTAACACCAGAGCCAAGTCCAACACCGGAACCGACACCGAGTCCAACACCAACTCCAACCCCTGAGGAGGAAAGAGAGGCATATCTTTCCGACCTTATAGTGACAGGAGCAGAGCTTAGACCGGGATTTAATCCGGATATACAGTATTACGAAGCAACGGTGGAGAACGATATCCGCTTTGTATGTGTTATTGCCTATGCATCGGATGATGACGCTGCAATTACTTTAAATGGTGTTTCTATTAAAAACGGAAGCATATCCCACACTGTTGGACTTAAAGAAGGTAAAAACGAACTGGTTGTCAAGGTTTATGCAAAGGACGGAAAAACCGCAAAGGCATACCGCATAAATATCTACATTGAGGCATTGCAATTGCCTACACCAACTCCAACTCCCGACAAAAGCGGCAATCCGTTTTTCTCATCACTGGGGGAACTGCTTAAAGAAAATGAGCTTACTTCAAATGAGACAAAGGGTGAAATTTTTGATGATGTGCCCCGGGGCTACTGGGCGGAAGAATATATTCGCAAGCTTTTTGACAGAGGAATTGTAAAAGGGCTTAATGAATCAAGCTTTATGCCCGGAAGGCCGATTACCAGAGCGGAATTTACACAGATAATTGTTAATTCCTTAAAAATTCCATACAGGGAAGGGGAAGTACACTTTAGCGACGTGGCTGAAAAAGACTGGTATTATAAGAGTGTATCTTCTGCTGCAGCCTTTGGCATAATTGTTGGAAGGCCTGACGGAAGTTTTGCTCCAAATGAATCCATAACCAGACAGGATATGGCAGTGGTTATTGCGAAGTTTTTGGAGAAAAATCAGGGTGAAAATGCAAAGGGGCTGGGAGAAACCTTGGATTTTGCCGACAGGAGCAATATCTCCGGATATGCTTTGGATTCAGTGGCTGCTGTGGTATCTCAAGGGTTGATGGTTGGAAAGCCCGGCAATATGTTTGACCCCAAGGGCCTTACTACAAGAGCGGAAGCCGTAACGGTTATTTGCAAACTGCTAAACTATTAGAAAAGGTATGATGGCGGTTTTTATATAAAGTAAAAGAGCTGTATAAAGTTATAGAAATTATATAAAGTAACAGATATAAAATTTATGTCAACAAGCCTCCTATGAAGATTTATTTGCATATTATGCAATATGCAAATATCTTTTTAGGGGGTTTATTATGTCAATATTAAATATTGGAGATATAGTCACAAGAAAATCTTACGGCCAGGATATTTACTTTACGGTAGCTGATATTCAAAACAAAGACTCTGCCAAGCCTATCTACGTTCTAAGGGGCTTGTTTTACAGGATAATTGTTGATGCTTATGGTGACGACCTCATAAAGAAAGATCCCAGAAATGCACATATGAATTTAAGGATGGATTTAACAATAGCAAGAAGTAATGCTTATAGGGGAATGCCGTTTAGCAGATGTTTATTGTTTGGAAAACCCCGACAGAAGCCCGGGAAGGTTCTCCACATCGATTCCAGTGAGAGTTATCTTAAAATGTGCAAAAATCTTTACAGGGAATCCGGAATCACATCCAAGGAATACCTTGCGGCTGAGAGCGAACAGCCCAATATTATAAGGCGGGCTCTTATGGAATCAAAACCGGATATACTTGTGGTAACCGGTCACGACAGCTTGAAGAAAGGCAGCAATCCGAATTCAATTGACAGCTACAGAAACTCAAAGTACTTTATAGAATGTGTAAAAGAAGCGAGAAAGTATCAACCTGATTACGATAAATTGTGTATATTTGCCGGGGCGTGCCAGTCGTATTTTGAGGCTATTATGCAGGCGGGAGCCAATTTTGCAAGCTCGCCGGGAAGGATAAATATCAACGCTCTAGACCCTGCCATTGTATCGGAAAAAGTGGCACTTACAAGTAAAGAGAATTATGTAACTCCTGAAGAAATTAGCAAATTGACAGTATCGGGAAGAGAAGGTATAGGAGGAATCAAGACAAGAGGGCACTTGACGGTTGTGTAATAACTATTTGAAAGGCGTATACTGCCTTTTGCTCGGTTGAAGTGACCGCATATTTAATGTAAAATAAATAATACTGAAGAGATTAGCCGATAAATTGATACATGAGGAGATACAATTTGGGTAAAAAACTGTACATTACGGAGAAGCCTTCGGTGGCTGCAAGTTTTGCAGAAGTCTTGGGCATGAAAATTACAAAGCAGGATAAAAGCAGGGGATATGCCGAGTCGGAGCACTCAGTGGTAACATGGTGTTTTGGCCATCTTATCACAATGGCATATCCTGATGCTTATGATGCGAAATACCGGGAGTGGAAGGTGGAGGACCTCCCTATAATCCCTGAGCAATACAAATATATTGTGATTGACGATGAAGGGGTAAAAAAGCAGTTTGAAACCATAAAGACATTGATGAACAGGGATGATATAGACCTTATATATGCCTGTACCGACAGCGGCCGCGAGGGTGAATATATTTACAGGCTTGTTTATGAACAGAGCGGCAGCAATAAAAGTGCAAAAAGGGTGTGGATTTCCTCACAGACTGAAGAGGCTATAAAAGAAGGGATCCGAAGCGCAAAGGATATAAGCGAATACGATTCCCTGGCCAAAGCTGCCTATAGCAGGGCCAAGGAGGATTGGCTTTTTGGTATGAATTTCAGCAGGATTTATACCTGCATGTACGGTAGAAAGCTGTCAAGCTTTTTAAAAGAGAGCAAAAGTTCTGTCGTAGCAATCGGAAGAGTTATGACATGCGTGCTGGGGCTTGTGGTGGACAGGGAGCAGGAGATAAGGAATTTTGTGCCCAAAAAGCATTATGGAATCGCTGCAACGTTTTTGTCTTCCGACAGCAATCTTTTATACAAAGGCAAATGGACTCCCCAGGATAAAAAGGACAGTAAAGAGGCAGACGATGAGGAAAAGTATATAAGCCGTGAGGAAGCGCAAAAGGTTATTGAAAACCTTAAAGGGCATCCCGGGAAAATAAAGAAGGTTGAGGTTAAGACAAAGAAAGAGCAGCCTCCCCTTTTATTCAATCTGGCGGAGCTTCAGTCGGAGGCAAACAAGAAGTTTAAACTTCCTGTGGACAAGACTCTTGAAATTGCCCAGTGGTTGTATGAAAAAAAGCTGATTACCTACCCAAGGACTGACAGCAGAGTACTTTCAACCGATGTACTTCATGAGATACCCAAGGTCTTAAACGGGATTTATAAAAATCCGGAATACAAGGATTATGTGCTGAAAATAAAAGAAATGGGAGACCTTAAGGTTACAAAGTCCACAAAAAGGTATGTTGACGACAGCAAGGTTACGGACCACTATGCGATAATACCCACATATGTAACGGCGGACACCGTACGCATGGACGACAATACCAAGAATGTGTACAACCTTATCGTAAAAAGGTTTTTGGCAATCTTCTTTCCCCCGGCGGTATACAATACAGTCCGGGTGGAGACGGCAGTGAACAACGAAATTTTTGTTTCCAATGCCAAGACCCTTAAGGAAGCAGGCTGGAAAGAGGTTTACGAGGTTAGTGTGGCAAAACAGGATGAGGAATTGACGGAGGTACCCATACATCTTTTAACCAAAAATGAAATGGCGGAGGTTAAGGAATTTGAGCTTGAGGAAAAAGAGACCAAGCCTCCTTCACGGTATACCGACGGTTCCCTGATAATTACCATGGAGAAAGCGGGAAAATTCATTGAGGATGAAGAACTGAGAGAGCAGATAAAAACCTGTGGAATCGGCACTTCTGCTACTCGTGCCGGCATAATCAAGAAACTTAGTGATATAGGTTATATAAAAATAAATCCCAAGACCCAGGTGGTAACTCCCACTCTCAAGGGAGAGGCCATAGTTGAGGTGGTAAGAAGGACTGCCAAAGAGCTTTTGAGTCCGTCGCTTACCGCCAGCTGGGAAAAGGGGCTGGCAATGATAGAGAACAAGGAGACCTCTTGCGAGATTTTCGAAGAAAAGCTTTATGCTTATATCAACAAAACCATAAATAAAGTGAAGAAAAGCAGCGGCAATATTGAGCTTTCAAAGATAATTAATACCGGGGCATAAAATAAGTAATCTTGCGTATCTGTGTACCTTCGGCACTGTAATAACTCTGTGCGGCAATGACAAGATGTACCAGGATGGATATTTACATATCAAGCGTATGATGTTATAATTTTCATCAGTGACTTGTATAAAAAGGAGGTGCACACACACAATAAAAGGTGTGTTTATGTAAATGAAGAACAAGTTTAAAGATGATTTGGCTTTAATATTAAAAGGATATATCATAGGCTCATCTATGAGCGTTCCCGGAGTGAGCGGCGGTACTATGGCCATTCTGTTGGGTATTTATGACAAGCTGATTAGTTCGGTAAGCAATTTTTTAAAGGACATCAAAGGAAATATTATATTTTTAATGAAGGTTTGTATTGGAGCCGGTGCCGGTATTTGCTCCCTTTCATTTTTAATAAAATGGCTTTTGGAAAAATTTCCGTTGCCTGTATCCGTGTTTTTCTTGGGTGCGGTAGTTGGAGGCATACCTGCGCTGTATAAAAAGACGAAGGAATCTTCATTAAGAATATCTTCGGTTATTTATTTTTTACTGGGCTTTATTATTGTGATATCCATTGGATTTATACCTGAAGGAAGTATCAATGTTGGTGTTGGCTCGGGAATTACTCATTATTTGATGTTACTGGTTACCGGTATTATAATTGCTTTGGCTTTGGTGCTTCCGGGGATTAGTACTTCGCACATGCTGCTGGTATTGGGTATGTATGATGCCATGCTTGCGGCAATAACTAACTTTGATATTGTCTATATCGGAATATTGGGAATTGCAACGCTAATCGGAGTTTTCCTGATTACAAAACCGATTGAGTGGACCTTAAATAAATTTCCTCATCAGACCTATTGTGCAATCATAGGATTTGTAGTTGGCTCCACAGCGGAGATTTTTAAGGACAAGATATTGCCCTCAATTCCTGAAAGTGCGGGTGCACCTTGGTGGATAGGTTTCGGCTTGATGTCTGTGGCTACATTTATTTTGGGATTTATGGCTATTAAATACTTGTCCAAATTCCAAGAAGATTGATTACATATTTATTGATTGCATATTATTGAAAAAAGGTAGTTGAAAGCAGCTTCGAAAAAGAATTTCGTTGCTGCTTTTTTAATATACAGATATGTTTTTGCAAAAAAAAAAACCCGTATAACTACGGGAACTGGTATTAGAGAGGGAAAAAACTTTTCCCTTGCATTTCCACTTATATTATATATCGTATAGATATTGCAAAACAAGCATAGAGGGTGTTCTATTTTGTGAACATATTCAAAAAATGTTTAACATGTATTGACAAAATTATGCGGGATATTTCCCTAAAACATGCCTTACAATGGATTAAAATGTTACCCATATTATATATCGTTAAATTCCCTAATATAATTTAATATATAATTGTGCTATAATTTATTATGACAAAAGGGGGATTGAGAGTGATGGCTGGGTTTATACAATGGATAACGGATATGCCTCAAAATCTTCAAATGCTTCTGGGCGGATTGTACAACCCGTTGGTTTTGATAGTAAAAGTAATTGCTATATTTACTATTAGTATTTTGCTGTCGAAGTTTGGAAGCAGTATGATAAAAAAAGCCATGAAAAAGCAAAAGTCATTTAATCATAGATTGGATGAAAAGAGAATTGATACTATGTCTACGCTTTTGGTGAGCGTATTCAGATACACTGTATATATTCTTTCGGGGGTGGCAATTTTAACACTTCTCACAAATGCGTTAAAGCTTCAGTCAATATTGGCTGCTGCTGGCATAGGCGGGTTGGCTGTAGGATTCGGTGCACAAAGTTTGATTAAGGATGTTATATCCGGTGCCTTTATAGTCTTTGAAAACCAGTATAGTGTGGGAGAAAGTGTTACACTGGAAGGAAGGACCGGAGTTGTTGAAGAGATTGAACTGAGGGTAACAAAGGTGAGGGATTCCAGGGGGGATTTGCACATTATACCCAATGGGGAGATTAAAAAAGTAATAAATCATTCAAGGGGTAACAAAAGTGTTATTGTTGACATTCCTTTGGCCTATAATGTGGATATAAACAGAGCTTTTGAAGCAGCGGACAGGGTATGTAAAAGTGTTTCGAGAGGTTTTGACACTATAGTCGAAGAACCTAAAGTGCTTGGAATTACGGAGCTTGGAAAGGACAATCTCACGCTTAGGATTACGGCGAAAACAGTCCCGGGAGAGCACTGGGAAATGGAGAGAAGAATAAGAAAGATGATAAAAGAAGAATTTGAGAGAGAAAATATAGAATTTTTCGAGAAATATAAAGTGATATTGGATGGAGTGGAAGGAGGAAAACAGCATGGAGCATAGATACAGCATAGGAGAAATTGTAGAGCTTAAAAAGCAGCATCCATGCGGCAGCAAGCAGTGGGAAATAACCCGGGTGGGTGCTGATTTTAAAATAAAGTGTCTTGGCTGTCAGCATCAGGTCATGCTTCCTCGGCCAAAATTTGAAAAGAGCGTCAAGAAGATTATACGCTCAATGGAGGAAAACTCATAATTTTTTAAAAAAGGTTTATTTTTTGAATTCTTTTAGAGTTTTGATGCAATACTAGAAATAAAAACTCTAAAAGGATGGTACTATGTTTGACAGAAACAGAGGAAAAAATGGTTTTTTCACCGTATTTTTAACATCACTTCTGACGTCTTTAGTTGTGGGATTTTTGCTAATTTTTGCCGTTGCAGGTTTGGTAACAGGGAAAAAAAGTACACCCCCCCAAACGCCTCAGGGCGGTTCGGGCATTGAAATGCTTACTCCCCAGCAGATTGTAGCAGAAGAATCCAATAATGCAGGACAATCAAATAATTCCGACGACAAAACCAATAATACTATACAGAGTGTTGCAGAAAGTGCATCAAAAGCTGTGGTAGGCATTTCCGTACTTAAAGTTGACAGCAGCTCGATATTTAATCCGAATGCTGCCGATAGGTGGGGCGTGGGTTCCGGAGTGATAGTAACTTCTGACGGATACATTCTTACCAATCATCATGTGGCGGGAGGAAAAAGCAAAAGAATTGTTGTTTCCCTGATTGACGGAAAAAATCTGGACGGGGTAACCGTATGGTCGGATTCTGTACTGGATTTGGCGGTGGTAAAAATAGAAGCTCAGGGGCTCCCCACAATACCGTTGGGAGATGCCAACAGCCTTAAAGTGGGAGAGACCGCAATTGCCATTGGCAATCCTTTGGGGCTTCAATTCCAGAGAACAGTCACATCGGGTATTATCAGCGCGCTCAACAGAACCATAGAGGTTGATACCGAACAGGGAATAAATTATATGGAAGGCCTTATTCAAACCGATGCGAGCATAAATCCCGGAAACAGCGGCGGACCGCTTTTGAACTCTAAGGGAGAAGTGGTGGGAATTAATACGGTGAAGGTGGCCAGTGCGGAGGGAATAGGTTTTGCCGT
Organism: Acetivibrio sp.; assembly: GCF_035371925.1. Taxonomy (NCBI): domain Bacteria; kingdom Bacillati; phylum Bacillota; class Clostridia; order Acetivibrionales; family Acetivibrionaceae; genus Acetivibrio; species Acetivibrio sp. The sequence goes on from NZ_DAORXT010000007.1 coordinate 31,937, forward strand.
GCCAATCAATGTGGCAATTCCCATAATTAATAAATTTGCAAGTACCGGAGAGTTTATTGAGCCATACCTGGGGGTTTTCGCCTATGACAAAGACATTATTCCCTATATTGACGGGAGTGTCAAAGTGCAAAACGGAGTGTATGTGGCAAATGTGGACGAAAACGGACCGGCTTATAAAAGCGGAATACGGGTGGGCTGCATCATGACTCAGATTGACGGTGAGGAAATAAGCACGATGATGCAGCTAAGATGTGTTATTTATTCAAAGAAACCCGGAGATGTTGTGACTATTAAGCATATTAGCGAGGGTAAACCCCAGACAGTCCAAATCAAGCTTGCTGCAAAAGAAAAGGATGGGCTTGTTACAAGGTAAAAGAGCAGGGCTGTTTAGAGATTATAAAAAAACTATATATGATTTTTAGTATATCTTCCATGGGAAAATGGAAAGACTTGTATTGAGAGAACATTTTGCATGGAAGGTGCTGTTTATGAACACAAAGAGAAAAATACCCGATAAAAGTGATTTTGAAAAAATGATAAAAACATATTTAAGACAGGGGAAAAACAAGCTTTTAAATGAGTTTACCGGAACGAGGGAAGCAATGGGCAATATTGCATCCGACAAAGTAAAGGAATTTATTAAAGTTATGGACGTAGGTCTTGACGAGGCAGAAAGGGAGTATATGCGGGAATTGATTGTATCCGGCATGTACCAATCCTTTTGCTATGGTTACAGCATAGGAAAAATTGAGGCTAAAAATGAAAACAGAATATTGGATTTGGGATTTATATAAGAAAAAATAACCACAAGGATATACAAATTTGCTTTTAATTATGGTAATATTAAGTATAGAAAAGGTTTCGGACAACAAAAACCGAAAAATTTTCAGGATAGGATAGGGATGCTATGAACGACTTTATGAAAGAAGCTGTTAAAGAGGCTATGACAGGAATGAGGGACAACCATGGAGGTCCCTTTGGCGCGGTGATAGTCAGGAACAATGAGATAATTGCCCTGGCACATAACGAAGTCATAAAGAATAATGACCCGACAGACCATGCAGAAATGATTGCAATCAGAAAGGCAGCTAAAGCGCTTTCCAGATTTGACCTGGGAGATTGCGAATTATACACTTCCTGTGAGCCGTGTCCCATGTGTTTTGCAGCCATTCATTGGGCGAAGATAAAAAAAGTGTATTATGGTTGCACGCGGGAAGATGCCGCAAAAATAGGCTTTGATGACAATTATATATATGATGTGATAAAGGGAGAGGCTGACGAGAAAAAAGTAAGCCTGGTACAGATGGACAGGGATACTTGTCTTGAGGCTTTCAGAGAGTGGGAGCAAAAACAGGATAGAGTCCAATATTAATGCGGAAATGTATAAGATAAGATACATTAAAATTGGACTTGATATTTGATAAAAAACGTGTTGACTTTATGTATTTGCGTTGATAAAATGTTTATCAATTATATAGGTACATGCTGTGATGGAATAAAGATGCATTTGATTGCCAAAGAGAGCTGATGGCCGGTGCAAATCAGTGCATGACATGCATGTATGACTCGTTCCGGAGCTTCATTGTTGAAACTTAAGTAGGCAATGACGTTGACTTCACGTTACAGTCAGGGTATATGGGGAATATACCCACTGAGGGCATACATAAAAGTATGTTGAAACAGGGTGGTACCACGTTGGACAATCCCTTCGTCCCTGCGGACAATAGAACGTGTTTGCGGAGATGAGGGGGTTTAATTTTATAAATTCGCTTAATGGATAAATTTGTTTATCAGTTTCGATTTTTTTATAGGTTACTGTATAAGAGGGTGGCGATTATGAAACTTTCAGGTGCGCAGGCTATTGTAAAGGCTTTGGAATTGGAAGGTGTTAAAGTTGTTTTCGGTTATCCGGGAGCTGCAATTTGTCCCTTCTACGATGCACTAATGGAATCCGACATAAAGCATATACTTACCAGACATGAACAGGGAGCTGCCCATGCTGCCAGCGGGTATGCCAGAGCAACGGGAAGAGTCGGTGTATGTGTAGCCACATCGGGACCGGGAGCGACCAACCTTATTACAGGTATTGCGGATGCATACATGGACTCAATACCTTTGGTGGCCATTACCGGGCAGGTTAATTCGGAGCTGATTGGAAGGGATGTGTTCCAGGAGGCCGATATTACCGGTGCAACGGATCCTTTTTGCAAGCACAATTATTTGGTGAAAAACGCAAAGGATTTGCCCAATGTGCTAAAAGAAGCATTTTACATAGCATCGACAGGAAGGCCGGGACCTGTCCTTATCGACGTGCCCATAGATGTGCAGACAAAAGAAATTAATTTCAAATATCCGGAAAATGTGGACATAAAAGGTTACAAGCCGAATTTGAAAGGCCATTCTCTTCAGATTAGAAAGATAGCTCAAGCCATTGAAAAGGCAAAAAGGCCGGTTATATGCGCCGGAGGAGGAGTAATTAATTCCAATGCCTCCTATGAGCTTTTGGAGCTTTCCAAAAAGTGCGGCATACCCGTTGTTTTGACCATGATGGGTATTGGAGCCGTACCGTATGATTATGAAATGAACTTGGGGATGCTGGGAACTTACGGGGTGTACACCGCAAATTATGCAGTGAATAATGCGGACCTGTTGATTATCATCGGAGCTAGGGTTGCGGACAGGGCTATAAGCAATCCCCAGCAAATTGCAAAGAAAAAGCAGATAGTTCATATTGACATAGATCCTGCAGAGATAGGAAAGAACATTGATGTTTCCATACCGGTGGTCGGAGACGTGAAGCAGGTATTAAAAGAACTTTTGGATATTTCCCAAAAGGGAGATACACAAGACTGGATAAACACAATTCAAAGGGAAAGAGAAAAGCACGAGAAAAAACCGGATTCAAAATCCGGCACGGGTTTTGTAAATCCCAAATATTTATTGTCTGTTTTGACCGGGCTTTTAGGTGAAAATGATATAGTTACGACAGAAGTCGGTCAGAACCAGATATGGGCTGCAAACTATTTGGGAGTGAAAAAGCCCAGAACCTTTATTTCGTCCGGAGGACTAGGTACCATGGGATATGGGCTTCCTGCCTCAGTAGGAGCTAAAATCGGATGTCCTGAGCGCAAGGTGGTATGCGTGGGAGGAGACGGAAGCTTCCAGATGAATATGCAGGAGCTTGGTACCATCAAGCAAAACAAACTGGGAATAAAGGTGATTTTATTCAACAACTCAAGGCTGGGGATGGTAAGGGAGCTGCAAAAGACAAAGTACTGCGGCCGTTATTTCCAAGTATTTTTGGAAGACAATCCTGACTTTATAAAGCTGTTTGATGCTTACGGCTTCAAAGGCAGGAGAATTGACGACAATTCCCAGGTAGAGAATGCATTAAAAGAGATGCTGTCGGACGATGAACCTTACCTTCTCGAATGCAAGATTGACCCGGAAGAATCAACACTATAGAGTGTTCAATTATAGTAATTGGGAGGTTTTAAGATGGCGAAGCATACTTTATCGGTTTTGGTTGAAAACCATGCGGGGGTATTATCCAGGATAGCGGGTTTGTTCAGCAGAAGGGGATTTAATATTGACAGCCTTGCAGTGGGGGTCACTGAAAATCCGGAAATCTCAAGAATGACAATTGTTGTCGACGGTGATGACTACATAGTTGAACAGGTTACCAAACAGTTAAACAAACTTGTTGATGTTATAAAGATAAAAGAACTTGAAGAATCCGATTCGGTAAGCAGGGAGCTTGCCCTTATAAAAGTTGGGGCAAATGCCTCCACAAGGTCGGAGATAGTTCAGATTGCCGAGATATTCAGAGCAAAGATAGTTGATGTGTCAAAAAGTACGCTCACTATCGAAATATCCGGTAGTGTGGACAAAGTTGCGGCTTTGGAGGATATGCTCAAGCAGTTTGGTATAAAGGAAATTGTCAGGACAGGTACAATAGCCATTGAAAGAGGCAATAAAATTATAAAAAATAAGAATAGTGATGAGGAGTGATTTTTAAAATGGCAAAGATGTATTATGACAGTGATTGCAACCTTGGTTTGCTTAAAGGAAAAACCGTAGCAATTATAGGATATGGAAGCCAGGGTCATGCCCATGCGCAAAACCTGAAGGATAGTGGAATAGATGTTGTGGTTGGCTTGCCTGAAGGTTCAAAATCAAGACAGAAAGCTATTGATGATGGACTAAGAGTTGAAAATACCGACGTTGCGGCAAAAATGGCCGATGTTATAATGATGCTCGTACCTGACCAGGTTCAGCAGGACATCTATGAGAAGAGCATTAAGCCGAATTTGGAAGAAGGAAACATTCTTGCTTTTGCCCACGGCTTTGCAATTCACTTTAAAACCATTGTTCCGCCGCCGGAAAACGATGTTATCATGATAGCTCCAAAGGGTCCCGGACATACTGTAAGAAGCCAGTACCAGGAAGGAAAAGGAGTACCGGCTTTGATTGCGGTTTACCAGGATGCTTCCGGTAAAGCAAGAGATTACGCTCTTGCATATGCAGCAGGAATAGGTGCAGGAAGAGCAGGAATTCTTGAAACTACTTTCAAAGAAGAGACTGAAACCGACTTGTTCGGTGAGCAGGCCGTATTGTGCGGTGGAGTAACCGAGCTTATGAAGGCCGGATTCGAGACTTTGGTAGAAGCAGGATATCAGCCGGAAATAGCATATTTTGAATGTATCCATGAGATGAAACTCATTGTAGACCTTATAAACCAAGGCGGATTCTCATATATGAGATATTCCATAAGCGATACTGCGGAATATGGTGATTACATAACAGGAAAGAAAATAATTACTGAAGAGACTAGAAAAGCAATGAAGGGTGTATTGAAGGATATTCAGGACGGAGTTTTTGCTTCAAGATGGATTACTGAGAACAAGTCAGGCGGAAGGGCGCAGCTCCTTGCCATGAGAAGAAACGAATCGGAACATCAGCTTGAAAAGGTTGGCGCAGAATTAAGAAAGATGATGAGCTGGCTTAAGAAATAGATAGAATAGATAGAATTGGCACTTAATTCCCAACCTTCCTCTTTTGGGGGAAGGCTGGGAATTATAAAGGATTTTTTGGGAGGGATGGAAAGATGAAAAAGATTTTGATATATGACTCTACCCTAAGAGATGGTGCTCAGGCACAGGGAATTTCGTTTAGTGTCGAGGACAAGCTGAAAATTGTGGAAAGACTTGACCGACTCGGTATAAGCTATATTGAAGCAGGCAACCCGGGCTCCAATCCAAAGGATTTGGAGTTTTTTGAGAGGGTTGCACGAATCAGGCTGAGGCATGCGAAATTAATTGCCTTTGGAAGTACGAGAAGAGTGAATATAAGTGTTCGGGATGATGCCAACGTAAAATCGCTTTTAAAGGCGGATACCCCGGCTGTGGCCATATTCGGGAAGAGTTGGGACTTCCATGTTACCGATATTCTAAAGACAACATTGGATGAAAATCTTAGAATGATTTTTGACACCATTTCCTTCTTTAAAAATAAGAATAAAGAAGTTGTATTTGATGCAGAGCATTTCTTTGACGGCTACAAGGCCAATCCGGAGTATGCAATGAAAACCCTCAGGACAGCTGTTGAGGCCGGAGCAAACTGCATTTGCCTTTGCGACACCAATGGAGGAACATTCCCCAACGAAGTTTGGGATATTACTTCCAAGGTTGTAAACGAGTTTAACGTGGATGTAGGAATCCACTGCCATAACGATACGGGCATGGCAGTTGCCAATTCTATTATGGCAGTGCAGGCCGGTGCTGTGCAGGTTCAGGGCACAATGAACGGGTTTGGGGAGAGAAGCGGTAATGCCAATCTCTGTACAATAATACCCAATTTGCAGCTTAAAGCGGGCTATGACTGCATACCGAAGGAAAATATGTCCGACCTTACCGCTACGGCAAGGTACGTTAGTGAAATTGCCAATGTCTTGCACGATGAAAGGGCTCCATATGTGGGAAAATACGCATTTGCCCACAAGGCAGGAATGCACGCGGATGCGGTGAGCAAAAATTCTGTGGCATACGAGCATATTAATCCTGAAGTTGTAGGAAATGAAAGGCTATTCCTCATGTCCGAAGTTGCAGGAAGAAGTGCTGTTCTGCATTTGATTAACACCGTTGACAGTACTATTACAAAGGATTCTCCAGAGACGAAATTGATACTGGACAAGCTCAAGGAGCTGGAATTTGAAGGTTACCAGTATGAGGGTGCGGAGAGCTCTTTTGAGATTGTAATCCGCAAAATCTTAGGCAAATATCATCCTTCTTTTGAGCTTGGAGAGTTTAAGGTTGTGGTTAACGAGCCGTCTATAAGCGGAGCGAATTCTTCTGCCATGATAAAGATTAATGTGGACGGACAGAATGAAATAACCGCAGATGAGGGGCAGGGTCCGGTAAACGCTTTGGACAAAGCTCTAAGAAAGGCATTGGAGAAATTTTATCCCCAGATTGCTAAAATGAAGCTTACCGACTACAAGGTTAGGGTTTTAGACTCCAATTCGGCTACGGCTGCAAAGGTAAGAGTTTTAATTGAATCGACCGACGGAAAGGAAGTCTGGACAACTATTGGGGTTTCAACGGACATTATTGAGGCCAGCTGGAAGGCTTTGGTGGATTCAATTGAATACAAGCTTATTAAGGATAAGGAAATAAAGCGGAAGTCTTAGCCGGAGAGTAAAGAAAAATCAGTAAAATGAGGGCGAGGAAATTGGTGCTTGTTGGCAGGCTGATAAAGGGAACACATACAATTAAAGAGTCAATTTTTAATAAAGATAATGAAGAAGCTGATTTCAGAGATTTGCTTGAGGAGGGACTAATTAGCATTTGCAGGGATCTGGATATTCCTGTCCCCCTTTGGCTTAACAAAAATACCTCTGAGTTTGCCAGATACCGAAAAACCTTCTTTGCAAAGGATCAGTTTGTTGAGAACGTGAAGTTCGACAGATTTGAGCTTAAAATTGAGTAGAAAATTACATTTTTGTTAAATCTAATATTTTTACAAAAACTTACTTCAATTTGGTTTTAATATGGTTTATAGTAACATTAGAAGATGGTATCAGCTAAGATTCGACTAATGTTTATAATTTATGTCGAACTATGCTGGTGTAATTGCGTGTGATATGCCGGCATTATAATTTTATACATATTGTTGGAGGCAACCAAATGTATTCTGTTACTATAAACCGAAGAGTTGAACTAATTAAAAATGACGATGCAAAAATAAATGATTTCGTAGAAGAGTATAAACCATTTATAGCAGCCTGTACACAGAAAGTGGTTGGTCGTTATGTTGCCTATGGACAGGATGACGAATTGAGTATTGCGTTGATGGCCTTTGTAGAGGCTATCCGTTCTTATAATGCCTCAAAGGGCAATTTTCTTTCTTTCTCCCAGAATGTTATTAAAAGAAGAATTATAGACTATTATAGAAAAGAAAAAAAGCATAATACTGTTGTAAATATTAACGGGTATCCGGAAAACGAAGAAGAGGAGACGGACCTTAGTATTGCCATGTCCATGGAGAAGTATTCGGATGAGGAGATTAGCGAATACAGAAGGCTTGAGCTTCAGCAGCTGAAAAAGGAGCTTGAGGAATGGGACATATCTTTTTTCGATCTGGTTAACATATCTCCAAAGCATAAGAAGACCAAAAAGATTTATGGGAATATAGTAAAGTTTCTTCTCTCAAGACCTGATATTATGGAGAAGATAAAGCAAAAGAAATATTTACCTATTGCGGAAATAGAACACAATCTGAAGATACCTCGGAAAACAATTGAAAGAGCACGAAAATATATTATAACAGTAGTGATAATACTTACCGGAGATTACGAATTTATTAGGGATTACGTGAACTGGGAGGTGGAATAATGAAGGCGGTTATAGTTGATATAAAAGGCAAATATGCTGTTGCTGTAGATAAAGAAGGGCAGTTTATCAAGCTTAAGAGGACAGAAGAATGTAGGATTGGATATGAAATTGATGTTCCGGCCAAGGTGATTGGATTTAAGAAAAAAACATTGCTAAAAGTGGTATCTGTGGCAGCTGCTTTATTACTCGTTTCAAGCATTTCTTTTGCCGTATACAGCTACAATTTGCCTTACAGCTATGTGAATGTTGATATAAATCCCAGTTTGGAAATAATCATTAATATATACAACAGGATTATTGATATAAAAGCGTTGAATCCGGAAGGTGAACTGCTGATTGAGGGCTCGTGCAGGAATTCTCGATTGAATGAAGGTGTAAAAAAGATTATTGACAATGCTGTAGAACAAGGTTTCCTTAAAAACAATGAAGAAAATGCTGTTATGCTTACGGTTGCAGGAAAGGATTTCGATAAAGTTTGCAAAATAAGGGAAGAAGTAGAGAATACTGCAAACAAGGTTTTGAATGACGATAATGTAGTTTCGGAGGTAATTGTTGAGAATGTAGTGTTGGAAAAAAGGGAAGAGGCTAAAGAGCTGGGTATATCTCCCGGTAAATTGGTTTTAATTGAAAAGCTTAAGGAGGTCAAGCCCGAGGTAACTACTGACGAGTACAAGGATAAGCCTGTAAAGGAAATTATGAAAACCATCAAGGACATGAAGAAGGGCAAAGAAGACAATAATCTGAAGGATGGCGGCAAAGACAAGGCAGGAAGTGAGCCGGCTAGAGAACCTCTGCCCGGTAAAAAACCTGATACAGGAGCAAGCCCGGGGATGAAGGAAAGCCCTGTAAGTCCGGATGCAGGCGGAAAAACGAATAAAGACAATGGCAGTAATAAGATTAATAATGACGTCAACAAGGATGTCAAAGACAATAAACCAAATACCAATCTTAGAGCCGACAACGACATCAACAAGGATAACAAGGAAGGCAAAATCAATAACGATAAAAAAATTGAAAACAATACCGGCAAAGATAGCAAAGACACTAAACTCAATAGTGACAATAAAAACAACGATGTGAACAAGGATAACAAAGACAAAAGCAATAATAAACTTAACAACGACAGCAATAAAGATAGCAAAGACAATAAAAATAATACCAATGATAATGATAAACCGAATAATCAAGACAGCAAAGAAGGCAATAATAAGAGTAATTGCTTCCAGTATAATCCATATTGGACTCCAGGCTGGACCCCCTATTGGGTGCCCAATTGGAACCAGTACCCGTATTGGGGAGATTATAAGGAAAAAGTAGAAAAAGATATGGAAAAGCATTATAGAGAATGGTACGAAAAGATGGGGGAAGAACAGAAAAAACAGTATAATGAATGGCTTAAAAAGATGCAGGAAGAACAGAAAAAACAGTATGATGAATGGAATAAAAAGATGGAAGAGCAGAAAAAACAGTATGATGAGTGGAATAAAAAGATGGAAGAACAGAAAAAGATGTATGAGGAAAACAGAGGCAAAGAAATCAAAGACGGTACTAAAGACGGCGAAAAGGAGAATAAACCGGAAAAGCCTTTTGAACCGAGAAAGGACGATATAAACAGAAAACGCTAACCGAAAATTCAAGTAACAATAACTTTTGCCAGTTTTAATTAAGGTTTATGTAAAAAACCTAATTGGAACTGGCAATATCTTTTAATGCTTTAAATATCCAGCCCGGGGGGATTTTGAGCAGTATATTTATCAAACTTTCAAATAAATTCACGGTTTTTTCAATTTGTCATTTCAATTCAGTGATATAATATAAATCAACTTTACAAAAAGCAGTTATGAAGTTAATTGATTTCTATCGATATCACAATTTGAGCTTTAACTATTTGCAAATGGTTATATTTATAAAATAATAAATCCCGGTTTTCAGCCAAGTGTTTTTTCAATGCTACAGAGTAGAGAGAAGATAAACATTTCATTGCAAAAAAGAAGTAATATTAAAAATAATTGGTTTCAAAATCGGAAGTTATTATTTGATTATTCCAAATGATAATTAAATTAAGGAGGATGAAATGAAAATGAGAAACACAGCTGGAAAGTTTAAACTTGTTGCTTTTGTGTTTGTGATGGTTGCAGTTATTGGAAGCATTAACTTGCTTACAGCATATGCATCGACTACATTAACTTCTGATGACGGTTTATGGTCATTTACGACAGATGGCGAACTTGTGCAATATTTAGGGAATGAAGCTGTAATAACATTGCCGAATAAGCTAAAGGCCAATGGTGTCTCTTATAACATATCAAAAATGCAATCGGGTGCGATAGGCTGGAATGACAGAACAGTTGAAATTAACATTGGAGCAAATATTACAGGTCTTGGAATCTCTGCATTTCCCGATTTGACATCATTACAAAAAATTAATGTAAGCCCTGAAAACCCAAAATATTGTGATATAAACGGCATTTTGTATAACAAAGAAAAAACAATATTGCTTAAATACCCGCAGAAGAATCCAACTACGGTTTTAGAACTTCCGGATACCTTTACATACTGTAGGATAGGAGCAATAGAAAAAGCTGAGAACGTAATTGGATTAAAGATTCCTGCAAGTTATACAGGTAAGAGCAGAACTGACGGGGACAAACTGGAACCAAAGTTTTTTCCAAATCTAGCGACAATTATTGTTTCGCCGGAAAGTCCTTATTTTTCATCAGAGGCTGGAGTTCTTTACAATCGCAATAAAACTGAACTTTGCTGGTATCCGCCTAAAAAAATATCATCAAGCTTTACAATCCCGGACAGCGTAAAAATTATAGCAATGGATGCGTTCAAAGATGCGGAATATTTAAGAAATCTCAACTTAACATCCAACATTGAAAGGATAAGTGCAAATTTTTCGGGATGTAAATTAACATCTATTAACAATATTACAACAAGAGAACAATATGTTAATTGGGATCCTTCAATTAAATCCGTTTTCCAAGAGAACCTTCATTATTTTGAGGACCAACCTTTTGCAATATCTTTGGTAGAGCAGGAAGTTCAATATGCTGTAGACAATTATATCGAAGAAGGCATGAATGATTATGAAAAACTTAATGCATTGTATAGTTATGTAATTGAGAAAGTGGATTATACAAGCGGAGATACTTGGGATGATCAATATCATTGCCTCTCTTCAGTGTTCCTCGGAGATGAAACAGTTTGTGAGGGTTATGCACTGGCTATGTCATTATTGTTAGACAAAGTTGGAATACCGAACTGCGTCGTTTGGGGACGAAACCTTGCAGTTAGTAGTCATGCTTGGAATATGGTAAAAATCAGCGGAGTATGGTTACAAATTGATGCCACTTGGGATGATGAAGGTGATTATGCAGGACAGCGATATTTTTTGAAAACTACGAGTGAGTATGAAAAAATAGGGCACCCAGCACCTCAATCTAACATAAATAAAAACTTTACAAAATATAGTTTTGGTGTGGATAAGTCAATTTACAATAATAATTTACCGCAATGTAATATAAGAATTGGAGATATAAACAAAGACAGGGCAGTAAATGAAGCAGATAAGTACTGTATCAGGGATGAAATACAGGCTTATTCCAGGTATTCTTATCTAGGATATTATAATGTTCTTGCGGATGTGAATCTCGATGGAAAAATAGATATGGATGATTATAATTTACTGTGTGACAGAATTGTTTTGGAAGATGAAAATATACTTATTGGAGACCTTAATCAAAATGGAGTACTTGATGAGGGAGATTTAGTGCTTATGGAAAGAGAAATTGAGAAGTTTAACACACAGCAAGGGTATTACAATATTCTTGCAGATGTATTGTATGACAGAGTAATAGACAGATATGATTATTGGCTACTACGAGACCTGATTTATTTGCCAAGTTTTCCGGTAAACTAAAACTTTCAATTACATAACTTATGAATAGATATAAACGATATATAAATTGAGTTCGAAAATTGATTATTATCGGTTGTGATATTTACTACTTAAACTGATATTATAAAACGGTACAAATTAAACAGGTTACGCTTGCATAACAACCTGAAATGTGCCGTTTTATATTTTTACTCATTTTTTACTGCAAATAATTATTTTCAATTTCTTATCAAAATTTCTTGACTATTTGGTGTATGCCAATATTATGAAAAAATATAAAAAACATTATTGACAAATTTTATAAATTATTATATTATAAAATAACTAACTAAAACAATAGGTTTACTTATGTATTAGGAGTGATGCTAATTTATGAAGATGTCAACAAAAGGACGGTATGGCTTACGCGCGATGCTGGACATTGCGGCTAATTCAAGGGGGGATATAGTGAGCGTAAAGAGCATTGCTGAGAGACAGAATATCTCAGAGTCATATCTTGAGCAAGTCTTTTCCACATTGAGAAAAGCTGCAATAGTAAAAAGCATAAAAGGTGCGCAAGGGGGATATATTCTTGCAGACACTCCTTCCAACATAACCGTTGGCCAAATTTTACGCACTCTGGAAGGGAACCTTAATATTGTTGATATAGATGACCGGGATAATGGGGTTAGCAGAGAAGAAAAATGTATAAACGAATATGTTTGGAATAGAATTAACGAAAGCATTCATAAAGTTGTTGACAATATTACCCTTGAAGATTTGCTGAATGAATACCATAAGTTAAAAGAAAATTCCTCAGTTATGTATTATATTTAACCGTGAATAGCAGTAGAGAGCATTTTCTTATGGATAAGACGGTAAAGCAGCTTATATTACGTAAACAGAAAGTGCTTCGACACAGATTCTAAATTAACAATATAATTATGCTTCAAATCCTAGTAAACATATAGGAACAATAATATAAAACAAAATATTTCTGATAAAGAGAGAATGTGAGGTGTGGATTTTGAACGTAATCATGGCAGGTATTGATTATACCTTGGCCCCAATTGATATTAGAGAAAAGTTTTCATTTACAAAATCCACTTTACAAGCCGTATATAGTGACTTATTAAAAAATGAAAACATTTTTGGTGCGGTAATCATTTCAACTTGCAACAGGACGGAACTATACCTTTCTTGCGAGAATGGCATGTATATAAATCCCTTTGAGCTTTTATGCGATGCTGTTAACTTCGATTTTGAGAAGTACAGGAATTTACATACGTTAAGAACGGGGGATGATGTTATCAGGCATCTATGTGAGCTTGCTTGCGGAGTGAAGTCCCAAATATGGGGTGAAGACCAAATCATTACCCAGGTTAAAAACGCCATTGAGTTGGCAAGAGAGATGAAGGCCAGCGACAGCACTCTTGAAGTAATGTTCAGAATTGCCATAACATCTGCGAAAAAGGTGAAATCCGTGTTGCGGCTTAGCAGTACGGAAAGTTCTATAGCTTACAGCGCTTTAAAGATTATAAAAAAACAGAACAGCATAAATAAGGCCCTTGTTATCGGAAACGGAGAAATTGGAAGGCTCATGGCATCAATATTGATAGAAAACGGATATGATACCACTATAACCTTAAGGTGCTACCGCCACGGCAACAATATTGTGCCATTGGGGGCAAAAACCATAGGGTATGACGAGCGGTATGAAAAGCTTAAAGATTGTGATGTTGTAATCAGCGCTACTCTAAGTCCCCATTATACTTTGGAAACAGACAAAATTGACAAAATGAAATATCCATACTTGTTTATTGACCTTGCAGTTCCGAGGGATATTGACCCTGACGTTAAATCTTTAGCCAATGCAAAGCTATATGATGTTGACAGTATTTATGCGGGGGAAGTAAATAAAAATCATACACAGCAGATGGCGCAGGTAAAAGAAATTATTGATAAATATATCCTTGACTATTATAGATGGCATGAATATAGAAAAAGGTTGGTTTTAACATGAAAGAATATTTTCCGTTGTTTGTTTCTTCAAAAGGTAAAAAGGCGCTGGTAATTGGCGGTGGAAAGATTGCGGCAAGGAGGATATCAACGCTCATTGACTTTGAATTTGACATAACAGTTGTAGCGCCAAGTATAACAAAAGAGATTCGGCAATTTGCAGGTGCCGGAATTATTACATATATTGAGCGCGAATTTACAGACGAAGATTTGGACGGCAAATTCCTGGTTGTTGCAGCTACAGACAAAAGAGAAGTGAACAAGTATATAGGAGAGCGGGCAAAAGAATTGGGAGCATATGTGAGTGTGGCTGATGTAAAAGAAGAATGCAACTTTTATTTTCCCGCTGTCATCGTAAAAGATGAAGTTGTTATAGGTGTTACCAGCGGAGGTAAATCCCATAAGAGGGTGAAAGACATATCAAATATCATAAGGAAGGTATTAAATCATGAAAATTAGAGTGGGTAGTCGTGAAAGCAAGCTTGCTGTAAAGCAGTCGCAAATAGTAATGGATTCTATAAAAAAATACAACCCTGATATTGAAATTGAGCTTGTAACAATGAAAACAACGGGGGACAAAATTCTCGATAAAACCATTGACAAAATTGGCGGGAAAGGGCTTTTTGTAAAAGAACTCGACCGTGCTTTGCTAGATGGAAAGGTGGATATTACCGTTCACAGCTTTAAGGATATGCCCATGGATGTAGACGACCGCTTGCCCATTGTAGCAGTTTCAAAAAGAGAAGACCCAAGGGATGTTCTTGTGTTGCCCAAAGGTGTGGATGAGATTAACTTTGATAAGCCCATCGGCTGTTCCAGCCTGAGAAGAAAGATTCAGATAGGGAGAATTTATCCGAACTCTACAATCCAGCCAATAAGGGGAAATGTTTTAACCCGCCTTGAAAAACTGGACAGAGGAGAATATTCAGCCATAGCCTTGGCGTATGCAGGACTTAAGAGACTGGGACTTGAGGAGCGAATTTGGCGTGTGTTCAGCACGGATGAAATTGTCCCGGCAGCATGTCAGGGAATTATTGCGGTGCAAGCACGGAAAGGTTTTGACGTATCCTTTCTGGCAAATTTTCATGACAAGGACTCATGGGATATATCAGTGGCAGAAAGAAGCTTTATAAGGGCATTGAACGGCGGATGCAGCTCTCCGGCTGCAGCTTTTGGAGTAATAAAGGATAATCAGATTATTCTTACAGGATTTCATGTAGATAAAAACAACAGAATTTTTAAAATCACAAAAGTAGGGCACAGAAAGCAAGGAGAAGCCTTGGGATATAATCTGGCAATGGAAATATTGAAAGGAATGGGTGCGCATGGCTGATAGAAAAGGAAAGGTTTATCTGGTGGGAGCAGGACCGGGGGATGAGGAACTCCTTACAGTTAAGGCAGTTGACATTATAAAAAGAGCGGATGTCATTGTTTATGACCGGCTGGTAAGCGGCAGTATTCTCTCAAGAATTCCCGATAATGCAGAAAAAATCAACGTTGGAAAAAACGCAGGAAATCATCCGGTTCCCCAGCATGAAATAAATAAAATTTTGATCAACAAAGCATTGGAAGGCAAAACCGTCGTCAGACTTAAAGGCGGCGACCCCTTTGTATTTGGCAGAGGAGGAGAAGAGCTTGAATTTTTACATGAAAACGGTATACCTTTTGAGGTGGTGCCCGGCATTACTTCGGCAATAGCTGCAGCAGCATATGCAGGTATTCCTGTCACCCATAGAGATTTTTGCTCGTCACTGCATATTATAACCGGACATGCAAAAGACGGAGGAAGCCTGGATATTGACTATGACTCTTTAGTAAAGCTAAAGGGAACACTTATCTTTCTGATGTCCGTGGCGTCATTTCCCCAAATAGCATTAGGCCTCATAGAAGCAGGTCTGAATCCCGATATGGATGCGGCAGTAATAGAAAACGGAACAAGGGCAAATCAAAGAAAGTTTGTCGCAAAGCTTTGCGATATTCCAAAGGTTATTGAGGAAAATCAGGTCCAATCCCCTGCAATAATCGTAGTTGGAAAAGTATGTGCTCTTTCCGGAAAGCTTGACTGGTTTTCAAAATTGCCTCTTTATGGCTGCAATGTATTGGTAACAGGCCCTAAGAAAACATCGGAGAAACTGGTAGGTCAGCTAAGCAGACTTGGGGCGTATGTAATTGAGTATCCATGCATAGATACCGAGCCAATGGACTTTGACATTGATATAAAAGAGTACAGCTGGATAATTTTCACAAGCAGCTTGGGTGTGCAAATATTTTTTAAAAAGCTCAATGAAGCGAAGCTTGACAGCAGGCACTTGCATAATAAAAAAATTGCAGCAGTAGGCTCACAGACTGCCGAAGAGCTGTTAAAGCATGGAATATGTGCTGATTTTGTTCCGAGTAAATTTGACGGCAAACATTTGGCGAATGAGCTTTTAAGGAGCGGCAAAATAACCTCAAAAGATAAAGTGGTTGTTTTCAGGGCAAAGGACGGAACGAAGGAGCTTGTAGAGATTTTTGAAAGCAGCAATATATCTTATACCGATGTCCCCGCTTATACAACCAAATACATAAAACAGGACAAGGTTGACATAAACAACATTGATTATATTACTTTTACAAGTGAAAGTTGTGTGAAAGGCTTTGCTTACTCCTTTGATAACGCCATAAACTCTTCTAAAATCAATGCAATATGCATTGGTGAGCAAACGGCCAAAGCTGCAAGGGCTTATGGAATGAACACAATTATTTCCGATGCCGCAACAGTTTCTTCAATGGTTGAAAAGATTGTTGAGATATATTGTGTTAAATAAACCTGCTAAATAGAGGTGAAGAAAATGCTCCAGAAACTTGAGTTCCGCTAGTCTAGAGCCTGTAAATACTCCTCGGGGTCGAGCAAAACTCGCTTCGCTCAGACAATGCTCTCCCTTTCCTCGTCGTATTAACAGGCTCTACGACTTGCTCCACAATGTTTCTTCCGCATTTTTCTTCACCAAAAACGAGTGCCGGTTTATAATTGCAAATTTTTTATAATTTCAGATTTATTCGCTAATGGCTTATAATTACAAATTTCTTTACCAATATGATAAGCATCAATAATAAGCACCGACCTATAATTAAAAAGCTTGATAATGGGGGTATATTATGTTAATTAGACCGCGCAGGTTGCGATTTAACCAACATACAAGAGATATGGCAAGGGAAGTGAGGGTAAGCTGCAAATCACTCATACTGCCTGTTTTTATCATGGAAGGCGAAAATGTGATAGTGCCTATAAACTCGCTTGAAGGCCATTTTTATTACAGTCCGGACACTGTTTTTGAAGCGGTGGACAGTGCGCTGAAATATGGAGTAAATAAGTTTTTGCTTTTTGGAGTGCCGACAGAAAAGGATGAGATTGGCAGCCAAAGCTTCGATGAAAACGGAATCATACAGAAAGCTGTGTGGACGATTAAGGAACGATACAGAGATGAAGTGTTTGTCATAACCGATGTCTGCATGTGTGAATACACTTCCCACGGTCATTGCGGTATACTGGAACATGGGTATGTTGACAACGACAAGACCCTGGAGTACCTTACCCAAATTGCCCTGTCTTATGCAAAGGCCGGAGCGGACATGGTAGCACCGTCCGATATGATGGACGGCAGAGTGGCGGCGATTCGACAGGCGCTGGATAAACACAACTTTATAAATACGCTCATCATGTCCTATGCCGTAAAATATTCGTCATCTTTTTACGGGCCCTTCCGTGATGCTGCAAAATCTGCTCCATCCTTTGGGGACCGGAAATCATATCAAATGGATTATCATAACAAGAAAGAGGCTGTAAAAGAAGCTTTGCTCGATATGAATGAGGGAGCTGATATCCTAATGGTAAAGCCGGCTTTGTCCTACTTGGATGTTATAGGCGAAGTTTCCAGACACTCCAATTTGCCCACAGCAGCATACAGTGTCAGCGGGGAGTATGCCATGATAAAAGCAGCCGCGAAAATGAATCTGATAGATGAATACAAAGTAATGTGTGAAACTGCGGTATCCATTTTTAGGGCTGGGGCGGATATTTTGATTACATACTATGCCAAAGAGATAGCGGAGGCAATCAACAAGGGGGACATTGGATAATGACAATATCAGAATCAAAGCTATTATTTGAGAGAGCGAAAAAGGTAATTCCCGGAGGGGTAAACAGTCCTGTCAGAGCTTTTGGTGCTGTGGGAGGATATCCGCCTTTTATAAAGAAAGCAAAAGGCGCAAGAATTTATGATGCTGATGGCAATGAATATATTGACTATGTGGGTTCATGGGGCCCGATGATTTTAGGCCATGCCCACCCAAGAGTACTTGAAGCGATATCGAAAACCATGGTGGACGGACTAAGCTTTGGTGCTGCAACAGAATTGGAAGTTCAAATGGCGGAGCTTATCACAGAGCTTGTACCGTCAATTGAGATGGTAAGAATGGTAAACAGCGGAACTGAAGCGGTAATGAGTGCAATTCGCCTTGCAAGGGGATATACGAAAAAGGAAAAAATCATAAAGTTTGCGGGTTGTTATCACGGTCATGCAGACAGTATGCTGGTTAAAGCCGGTTCAGGAGCGATGACAAGCGGAATTCCGAATAGCGGGGGTGTAACGGAAGGTGCCGCAAAGGATACGTTAATAGCTCAATATAACAATATTGACAGCGTAAAGCTTTTGTTTGAGCAAAACAAGGATAGTATAGCGGCCGTTATTGTTGAACCTGTAGCAGCCAATATGGGGGTTGTGCCGCCTGAAGGCAATTTTCTTGGGGAGCTTCGCAAGCTTTGTGATGAAGAAGGGGCGTTGCTAATCTTTGATGAGGTAATTACCGGATTTAGGCTTGCTATTGGCGGTGCACAGCAGTATTTTGGAATTAATGCGGACCTTGTGACCTATGGAAAAATCATCGGCGGGGGAATGCCTGTGGGTGCCTATGGAGGAAGACGCGAAATCATGGAATGTGTGGCACCGATTGGAGATGTTTATCAGGCAGGAACACTGTCGGGAAATCCCCTAGCAATGTCAGCAGGCATTGCCACATTGAAGGAGTTGTCGGAAAATCCCCAGATTTTTGAAAATATCAACAGGCTTGGCCAAAAATTAAGTGAAGGCCTTAAGAAAACCACTAAACATACTGTGAAAGCTGTTGGCTCTCTGGTTTGTGTGTTTATGACCGAAGGGGAAGTAACCGATTATGATAGTGCAATGAAAAGCGATACCCAACAGTTTGGAAAGTATTTTAATCATCTTTTGCATAATGGCATTTATATTGCGCCTTCGCAGTTTGAGGCAATGTTTGTTTCGAACGCCCATACAGACAAGGATATTGATGATACATTGGGGAAGATAAGCTTGTTTTTTACACACGAGGGGCATTAAATAAAAGCGAAGAAAAATATAAAATCCAAACTATTTATATAGGAATAATTAAAATATTTTTGGCAATCTATTGACAATAGATAAAAATGGTAGTAAAATAAACACAACAATTCATATATGAATAGTGTGATATGGTTTGAAGGGGATAACCCTTTGAATTTTAACCCAAAGCACACTAAATTGCTATGAATACTTATATTTAATATTATTTGTGAGGAGAGATGATTATGGAGAGAATCAAGAAAAGAAGAAATATTCTAAAGATAAGTTTAGCCGGGCTTTTAATTATAGCTAACCTACTTTCCTTTACGGGATGTGCAAAAGAAACAAGCAATAATCAGCAAAATTCGGGAAAAACAGAACCTATTACAATTCTTAATGTATCCTATGACCCCACCCGTGAGCTTTATCAGGAATACAACGAAGCGTTCGTAAGATACTGGAAAGAGAAAACCGGTCAGGATGTTACCGTCCAGCAGTCCCATGGCGGCTCGGGCAGCCAGGCAAGAACAGTAATTGACGGTAATGAAGCTGATGTTGTAACACTGGCTTTGGCGTATGACATTGATTCAATAAACAAGAATAAAGAGATTTTGAATAAAGATTGGCAGAAACGCTTGCCCCACAATTCAACTCCATACACATCAACCATTGTATTTTTAGTGAGAAAAGGTAATCCAAAAAACATAAAAGACTGGGATGACCTTGCAAAACCGGGAGTGGAAGTTATCACTCCAAACCCCAAAACCTCAGGTGGAGCTCGCTGGAATTACCTTGCGGCATGGGGATATGCCCTAAGAAAGTACGGCAATGACCAAGAAAAAGCCAAAGAATTTGTCAAAGCTATATTTGCCAATGTACCCGTTCTTGATTCCGGAGCCAGGGGCTCTACCACCACCTTTGTAGAGAGGGGATTGGGTGATGTACTTATAGCATGGGAAAATGAAGCGCTCCTTTCTTTGAATGAACTGGATAAAGATAAGTTTGAGATTGTTGTACCATCTGTAAGTATACTGGCTGAGCCTCCTGTGGCTGTAGTCGATTCGGTGGTTGACAAGAAAGGAACCCGTGAGGTGGCAGAGGCCTATCTTGAATATCTGTACAGTGATGAGGGGCAGGAAATAGCTGCAAAGAACTATTACAGGCCTAGAAGTGAGGAAATCAAGAAAAAATATGCTTCCCAATTCCCCGAGGTTGAACTTTTTACCATTGATGAAGTCTTTGGCGGATGGGATAAAGCACAAAAAGAACATTTCGATGATGGCGGTGTTTTTGATCAAATATATGAGAATAAATAATCTTTAAGTTTTAGGAGTGGAGCCATGAATCTTGGAATCAAGCCATTTAAAATAAAACAGAAAAGTGTTATACCGGGCTTTGGCATCACAATGGGATTTACTCTTACATATCTTACGTTGCTGGTTTTAATCCCTGTGTCAATGGTTTTCTTAAACAGTGCCAAAATAGGGCTGAAAGAATTTTGGGAAATTGCTTCTTCGGAAAGAGTGCTGGCTTCCTTAAAGATATCTTTTGGTACATCCTTTTTGGCGGCGGCAATAAACGTTGTTTTTGGCCTCCTTCTGGCATGGGTTTTGGAAAGGTACAGTTTTTGGGGCAAAAAACTGATAGATGGCTTGATTGACTTGCCTTTTGCATTGCCCACAGCTGTTGCAGGTATTTCGCTAACTACTTTATATTCCCAAAATGGTTGGATTGGAAAGCTTTTCGCACCGTTTGGAATTAAAATATCATATACTCCCGTTGGTATAGTTGTTGCATTAGTTTTCATAAGTTTCCCCTTTGTAGTAAGAACTGTCCAACCGGTGCTGGAAAGCATTGACCTTGAGGTGGAAGAAGCGGCAGCATGTCTTGGAGCTACCAGATTTCAGACTTTCTATAGAGTCATTTTGCCGGAGCTGTTTCCGGCATTGATAACGGGTTTTGCCCTTGCGTTTTCAAGGGCCTTGGGCGAATACGGTTCAGTGGTTTTTATATCGGGAAATATGCCCATGAAAACAGAAATAACACCGCTTTTGATAAGAACAAAACTGGAACAGTATGATTATGCAGGCGGTACAGCGGTTGCCGCAGTTATGTTGATTATTTCTTTCATTCTGCTGCTGATGATTAATGCATTTCAGTGGTGGGCAAGTAGGCATAAGTCGAACTGAGCACTGAAATATAATGAGCTTAAGAAGTGCTTAGTCTGAAGCTAAAGGCATGTGACAAGTTGGGAGTGATTTTGAAATGGCGGGGATTGTCCCTATTCAAGTAAAAACAGCCAAAAGAGCTGGGTATGCGGAAAAGAGGGCAGTAAAAGGCTCAAAAGCGGTTTCGGTGATTTTAACCACTATTGCGATACTGTTCTTTGTATTAATGCTCATAATTCCACTAATATCGGTATTTGTAAAAGCTTTTGAGCAAGGAGCCAGCTTGTATTTCGCTTCAATTACCGACCCTATAGCATTAAAAGCTATAAAGCTTACGCTCATAACCGTAGCAATCACCGTTCCGATCAATACCGTATTTGGCCTTGCAGCTGCCTGGGCGATTGCGAAATTTAGATTTAAAGGCAAGAATATATTGATTACTTTTATTGATTTGCCTTTTTCCATATCGCCGGTTGTGGCAGGATTGATATTTGTTTTGCTCTTTAGTACCAGCCATGGACTTTTTGCCCCGCTGCTTAATGCATGGGGCATAAAGATTATCTTTGCTCCCCCGGGTATTTTTATTGCAACATTGTTTGTTACTCTCCCCTTTGTTGCAAGGGAGCTGATACCTTTGATGGAAGCTCAGGGGACCACAGAGGAAGAAGCGGCTCTAACTTTAGGGGCAAGCGGTTGGAAAACCTTTTGGCTTATTACACTTCCCAATATAAAGTGGGCGCTTTTGTATGGCATTATGCTGACAACTGCAAGGGCAGCCGGAGAGTTTGGAGCGGTTTCTGTTGTGTCGGGACATATTAGAGGTCTTACCAATACAGTTCCTCTTCACGTTGAAATATTATACAACGAGTACAAATTTTCTGCTGCATTCGCGGTGGCATCATTGCTAACTCTCATTGCATTAATAAATTTAATTGTAAAGAACGTAGCCCATTGGAAGATACAGCAGCAGAACAATGTATAGGTGCTTAAAATGTTGTGGTAAATTTGGGGGGATTGGTTATGAGTATTGAGATACGTAACGTTTCAAAGACCTTTGATTCGTTTAAGGCATTAAATGATATAAACCTTGACATTCGGACGGGGGAATTGGTTGCCTTGCTGGGCCCGTCCGGTTCGGGCAAGACAACATTGCTAAGAATTATTGCAGGGCTCGAAACAGCGGATGAGGGAAGCATCATTTTTGACGGAGAGGATAATACCGGCAAGAGTACCCAGGACAGAAAAGTTGGATTTGTTTTTCAACATTATGCGTTGTTTAAACACATGACGGTTTTCGAAAATATTGCTTTCGGCCTTAGGGTTATGCCCTCAAAAATAAGACCCGGCAAGGAAGCTGTTAAAAAGAAGGTATATGAACTGCTGGAGCTTGTAAAGATGGAAGAGCTGGCAAACCGCTATCCTTCGCAGCTTTCCGGTGGACAGCGCCAGAGAATTGCACTGGCAAGGGCCTTGGCTGTAGAACCAAAGGTTTTGCTTTTGGATGAACCTTTTGGGGCTTTGGATGCCAAAGTAAGAAAAGACCTGCGGAGATGGCTGAGAAAGCTTCATGACGAATATCCCATTACCAGTGTGTTTGTGACCCATGACCAGGAAGAAGCTCTGGATGTGGCCGACAGGGTTGTAATTTTAAATCAGGGCAGAATAGAGCAGATAGGTACACCAGAGGAGGTGTATGACAATCCGGTCAATCCTTTTGTATACAATTTTCTGGGCAATGTGAACTTATTTCACGGAAGAGTGCATAACGGAAAGGTTGAATTGGGTTCATTCAACGTAGATTCGGAGGATGGTCAAGGCAAAGATATTGTAAGCTACACCCGTCCCCATGATATAGAGATTAAGCTTGAGCCTGAAGGAAAGGAATTCATCGGCTCCCAGATTACTTTTATAAGGGCGGTGGGGCCTGTTGTCAAGATTGAATTGGTGAGATTGGACAACGGGGAGTATATTGAAGCAGAGATTAGCAAGGAAACTTACAGAAAACTTGGGCTTAAGGAAAGGCAAACTGTTTACGTAAGACCCAAGGACTTTAAAGTTTTTATTCCGGAGGATTATGTAATTTAACAGAAATGCATGTAAAGGGGAAGAAGTAATGGCTCAACTAGATTTAGAAAAGTTAAATAAAGAATATTTGGACAAAAGTCCTGAAGATATCATTGAATTTGTTGTGGAACAGGTAGGTATTGAGAAAGTCGCATTGGCATCAAGCCTTTCTATTGAAGATCAAGTGCTGACGGATATTTTGCTTAAAATAAATCCTGAAGCGAGAGTGTTTTTCCTTGACACAGGGAGGCACTTTCAGCAAACCTATGACCTTATGGACGAAACCATGCAAAGGTATAAGTTTCATTATGAAGTTTATGCTCCGGAAAGTAAAGAATTGGAGCAGGCTGTCTCGGAACACGGTCCCAATTTTTTTTATGAAAGCGTTGAACTTAGAAAAAAGTGCTGTGAAATAAGAAAGGTAAATCCGCTAAAAAGAGTCTTGGGCACAGTGGATGCGTGGATTTGCGGGTTAAGGAGAGAACAGTCTCAGACCCGCCAGGAATTGAATATTTTTGAATGGGACGGCCTTCACTCAATTTATAAAATAAACCCCATCGCTTTTTGGTCTGAAGACAGGGTGTGGGAATATATCAAAAAATATAATATTCCGTACAATTACCTGTACAACAAAGGTTTTCGAAGCATTGGATGCCAGCCGTGCACCAGGGCGGTAAAGCCCGGAGAAGA
Source organism: Acetivibrio sp. (assembly GCF_035371925.1). Taxonomy (NCBI): domain Bacteria; kingdom Bacillati; phylum Bacillota; class Clostridia; order Acetivibrionales; family Acetivibrionaceae; genus Acetivibrio; species Acetivibrio sp. The sequence continues at coordinate 56,031 of NZ_DAORXT010000007.1, forward strand.
TGTCCGCAGCGGCAGATGGTGGTGGGAAGATCCTGACAAAAAAGAATGCGGGTTGCACGCAAGAATAGGGGGAACGGTATGAATCACTTGGATAAATTGGAAGCACAGAGCATTTATATACTAAGAGAAGCTTACAGGGAGTTTAAAAATATATGCATGCTATGGTCCATAGGAAAGGACAGTACTGTACTTCTGTGGCTTGCAAGGAAGGCTTTCTTTGGACATGTGCCGATACCTTTGGTACACATAGACACCCATTATAAAATTCCTGAAATGATAAAGTACAGGGATGAGCTTGCATTAGAGTGGAAGCTGACCATGATATACGGGGAAAACAGCGATGCCCTGGCACAGAAGAAAACTTTTCCCGATGGTAATGCGGACCGCTTGGCATGCTGCCAGTTGTTAAAATCCGAGGCTTTGAAGCATACCCTTTCCGGTGAATGGAACCGCTATATTCTGGACCATAAGACAGGAAAGTACGTTTTGGATACCAACAGGGAGAAGTTCACAGGAGTTATTGTGGGCGTAAGAGCTGATGAAGAGGGAAGCCGGTCAAAGGAAAGAT
>NZ_DAORXT010000008.1:0-54046 GCF_035371925.1 Acetivibrio sp.
TGAGTCACTTCTTTTTTATCATGTTTGGGCAATTAATTTTACAACTTACCTTCATATCCTCATGGCCAACTTCTGTTGTCGGCTTTATTATAACTTTTTTATTGAATAAATTTTGAATTCTTGTAAGGTTGTCATTGTCTTCTCCCCTTAATACCTCGGCTACAGAGGGATGAACCTCAACCATAATAGCATTTGCTATTGTTTTTGTAAAGTATTTGCTTATCTCTTTTTCAACATTCCGTGCTACAGACTCGGGCGTAAGTATTTTTCCCCTTCCCTCACAATAAGGACAGTCATGGAGCATCATGGATTCCAGACCTTCTCTCACCTTTTTCCTTGTCATTTCAATGAGACCTAAGCCAGTCATACCAACCACAGTAGTTTTTGTACGGTCCTTTTTCAACACCTGCTTTAAAGCTTCCAGTACCTGACGCTGATGCTCCGGCTCATGCATATCAATAAAATCGATAATGATTATACCGCCAATATCCCTAAGCCTCAATTGCTTTCCAATCTCTTTAACTGCATCAAGATTGGTTTTTAGCACAGTTTCTTCCAAATTGTTTACTCCGACATATTTTCCGGTATTTACGTCTATGACGGTAAGAGCCTCGGTTCTCTCAATTACAATATATCCTCCGCATTTAAGCCAGACCTTTTTAGCCAATGCCTTCTGTATCATGCTGTCAATCTGATAATATTCAAATAAATCAATGTTTTTGTTGAAATACTCAACCCGAAGCTTCAAAGCCGGTGAAAGCATTTCAACAAGTTCAAGAACCTTGTTGTATTCCTGCCTGTCATTAATAACAAATCTATCAATGTTCCATGTAAAAATATCTCTGACAGCTCTATAAATTACACTCAAATCCTTGTGTAAACAACGGGGAACCGGTCCGCCCTGTTCTCTCTGCTTTATCTTTGCCCAAAGTTTAACCAAAAAATTCAGATCATTTTTAAAATCTTCTTCTCTTTTCCCTTCAGAAACAGTTCTCACAATAATCCCCATATTCTTGGGCTTAATCTTTTCTGCAATTTTCTTTAGCTTCGCCCGCTCTTCTTCCTGCTCTATTCTCCTGGAAATACCGATGTAATCGGCATTAGGAAGAAGTACCATCTGCCTTCCCGGCAGCGTTATATGGGTAGTAACTCTAGGTCCTTTCGTCCCTATGGGCTCTTTGGTTACCTGCACCGTTATCTCTTGACCCGGCCTTAATATCTCTTCAATATTATAACTTTTTACTTCATTGTAAATATCTTCTTCATCTTCCGAAAACTCTTTCTGAGGTATGGCATCTCCGACATACAAAAATGCATTCTTTTCATACCCAATATCTATAAAAGCCGCCTGCATACCAGGCAGAACACTTTCCACTCTTCCTCTGTAAATATTGCCGACAAGTCTCTCCGAATCGTTTCTTTCTATAAATACCTCAACCAGTTCCCTGTCTTCCAAAAGAGCAACTCTTTTTTCATTAAGCCCCACGTCTACTACAATTTCGCTAACCATTCTACCACCTCATACAAATAGTAATACATGACCCCCCAAAGGATCCGTCAACTTTTCTTTGTTTCCTGTAAAAAGACCGGAACGATGAATTTTCAAAATATCAAAATCAATACCTGAATATTTGCCAAAAGCCCTGATAACAAATTCCGGTTTTAAATTTGCCATACTTCCCGCAGCAAGCAGCATTTTAAAACAGAAAACCACCGGTTCTTCAATTTGCCTAAATTGATTATCCTCGGCTTTAAGCATATCAATATATCTTAAAATCCAGGGATTTACACAGCTGTTTTCTGCAAAATCAGCTTCCGCATTACCTAAAGCATCCACATTGACACTGTAAATCATTGGCCGTATATCAATTTCCTTTATCTTTCCCTTGGATTCTTTTTCAAAAAATATTCTCTCCTCATTAAGAAAATTCTGAAGCTCTCTTTTCAAGTCCTCTATTACAACTTTTCTATCCGCCAAAACCAATACCTCATATGAGGCTCCCGCAACTTGAGCCATAATATTGGAATTTGTATGGCTCTTTTTTGCATCAACAATTCTTATGCCCTCCGGAAGATTAGGATTGAGTCTTTGTGTGAATTCACCGGGCTCAATATCATTTTCAAGTTCAAAATCGGCATACTCCGATTCACTGGTAACTCCAACAGAAAGGGGAAGCCCAAACACCATGTGGGGGTGAGGGTTGAATCCCTGCGAATATGCCATGGGAATCTTGGCACGTCTTAGAGCTCTGTCAAACATCTTCATCAAATCCAAATGAGAAATGTATTTTACTTCCTCATCCCGTACAAATTTTACCCTGATACTACTCAATGCAAACTCCCCCTTCAAACACAGCTATCCCACAACCGGAACAGTTTACTCTGCAGTTTGGGGTAACTTCCTCTTTTAAAGCCTTTTCATGTTCTCTTTTTAAGAATTTCTTTGAAACCCCGACATCAATATGATCCCAAGGTAAAATCTCATCATATGACCTTTTTCTGTTGGCATAGAATGAGGGGTCAATTCCGCATTCAAAGAAAGCCTCCATCCATTTGTCAAACTTGAATTGCTCTCCCCAACTGTCAAATTTGCAGCCTTTTTCAAAGGCCCTAAGCAGCACTTTCCCCAATTTTCTGTCTCCGCGGGCAAAAATGGCTTCCAAAAAGCTAAGCTGCGGATCGTGCCAGTTGTATTTGATGTTCTTGCTTTTTATTTTACTTTTTAAGAAAAGCTGTTTTTCTCTTAAAGTGTCCATAGTGTCTTGCATTTCCCATTGAAAGGGCGTAAAGGGTTTTGGAACAAAGGAGGATGTACTTATAGTAACATTAAGCCCTTTGCCTCTTTTCTCTTTTGGCGTACTTTTATATGCATCAACAACTTTATATCCAAGCTCTGCTATGCCTTCGATATCATCAAAGGTTTCCGTAGGAAGTCCCAGCATAAAGTAAAGCTTTACTCCGCTCCAACCGCCTTCAAAAGCTGTGGAAACAGATTTTATAAGGTCTTCTTCGGTTACACCCTTGTTTATAACATTGCGAAGCCTCTGTGTTCCGGCTTCAGGTGCAAAAGTGAGACCGCTTTTTCGAACCTTCTGTGCCTTTTCCATAAGCTCAAGGGAAAAGGAATCCACCCTAAGAGACGGAAGCGAAAGGTTTACCTTTTTGGGCTCCATCTCTCCAATCAGTCCGTCGGTAAGCTCTTTTAGCTCCGTATAGTCGCTTGTGCTGAGAGAAGTTAAAGAAATTTCCTCATAGCCGGTACTCTCCTGAAGCTTTCGGGACAACTCCAAAAGCCTGTCCGCCGACCTTTCCCTTACGGGCCTGTAGATAAAGCCTGCCTGACAGAACCTGCATCCCCTGATGCAGCCCCGGAATAATTCAACCATTATCCTGTCATGGACAATTCCCGTAAAAGGAACCACTATTTTTTCCGGGAAAAAGACCTTGTCCAAATCCTTTATGATTCTTTTTCTTATTATCTTCGGATACTCGTCCTTTTTGGGCGAAAAAGAATTTATCGTACCGTCATCGTTGTATTTCACATCATAAAACTGAGGCACATATATTCCCTCAATTGAAGATATGGAATGCAAAAACTCTTCCCTGGGCAGGTTTTTCTTTTTCCACTGTACATACACATCCATAACTTCATTAATTATTTCCTCGCCTTCACCCGTCATAAAAAAGTCTATAAAATCAGCCAAAGGCTCAGGATTGTATGCACAAGGACCTCCGGCACAGACAAAAGGATGCTCCTTTGTCCTTTCGCTGCTTAAAACAGGGACTTTTGCAAGGTCCAACATATTTATTATATTTGTATAGCTCATCTCATACTGAAGGGTAAAGCCTATAAAATCAAATTCCTTTATAGGGTCATGGGTCTCAAGGGCAAAAAGAGGTATATCATACTCCCTCATTTTTGCTTCCATGTCAACCCAAGGAGCAAAAACCCTTTCACAGTAAGTATCAGCCCTCTCGTTCAGAAGATGATACAAAATTTTCATACCTAGATGAGACATTCCAACTTCATAGACATCTGGAAAACAGAAAGCAAACCTTATATCAATATCCTTTAAGTCTTTCCTGACACTATTCCACTCATTTCCAGTATATCTTGACGGTTTCTCCACATTTTCCAATATTCTATCACTAACTCTAATACCCAACTTAACCTCCATAAAAACCAAATGAATAGATATATAATATCACGTATATGTTTGATATATACCAAAGTTAAAACAAAATAAATATGTTCCAACTCTTATACCTTATTCTGAATTTTCAAACCATATTTTGCCCAAATCCAATTACCCACATATTTTATAAACATGTTTTATATATATAATAATAACCAATATACACTTTTTTATCAACATCAACCTATATTAGCGGAACATCATATTCAGCAAATCTATTCCATTTCAATTTTACCGGATACAGGAAATATCTGAACCCATGTTTGTCCGGGATTTAAAACTATTTCTTTTCCTTCGCTGTCCAAATATTTGGTTCTTTCCGTCCTGGAGGCTTTTGACCATGTAATCTCAATGCACTTTCCGTTGGTAATATAATAACCTTCTCCGCTTCCTACAGTGTTAACCTCCTGCCTTCCTGCCTGGTCTCCCTTTATATCATAATTTTTGACCTTTTGAATAATAATATTCTTTGTCGTAAGCTGTTCTTGAGTCTGCCTTTCGATATGGGGCTTTCCGTTTCTGAATCTCAAGTAAAGCTTTTTGTCGCCGTCATACTCATAATAGGACTTGTACTCTTGAGAGTATGAAAGGTTTATTTTTTCTGCCTTTTTACCGTTTGTGAGCTCTTGGTCTTTCTCGCTATATTTAAATACCATTTCTTTATCGGTAGTGGTTTTATAATTTACTTGCTTTACATATTCCTGAAGCTTCTCCATGGATGTATAGGTGTCCTGCCAGTTTGACTTGTCATTGGTAATATCCCAGAAAACACCGTAAGCACCGTTTATATTGTTTATCTTGAATTTTGATATGTCGGACATGGCCATAGGACTCCATCCGATATGCACATAAATTGCATCGTGCTCCATTGCATAGTCAAGGAAATAATGCCGTGCGCTTCTGACGGGACCTATAAGTTCTGTTTTTTGCCCCCAGAATACGGGCATAAATCTCGTTATGCCCCCCTCAACAATTGCCTCATAAATAACCTGTGCCTGGCTCATTCCTCCTTGGGGTAGGCAATTTGAACCCTGATTGTCAATCATTACGGCATAAGGTCTTACTCCTTTTTCAGGGAAAACAAAATCAATTTTTTCTTCAGCGCTGTCCGGTTCGGGACTTTGCTGGTCCATATAATCGAAGTTGATATTTTCCTCTGTAGGCATAGGACTTGCATCTATGTCATTTCCCGTATCTCGGCTTTTGCCGCAGGAAACGGCAAACACCATAAGTGCCAATACTCCAAATAAAATTGCTACCTTTTTAAAAGAAATACTCTTTATCATTTTAAACCCCCATTATCTTTTGTGAATCACGTTATATTTCTACATAAAAAAGTAAAATCCTTTTAATTTCATCAGAAAAAAGCAATTTATGCCTACATTCCCCGTATAAGTAAAACCCCGAATCTGAATCTTAAAGCACCAGATCCGGGGATGTCTCTTTTACTACTCTTCGTCGAATTCGAATTCTTCTTCCATTCTCATTTTAAACTCTTCAAAAACAGCCTCCAATTCATCATCATCTTCAACAGTCACAAAGCTGTCTTCACCGTCTTCATTCTGCTCAATTCTTAAAACAACCACTTCCTCTATGTCCTTTTCTTCTTCAGTCTGTTCAACCGGCAAGAGAACCACATATTCGTTCCCATTGTACTCAATTGTATCCAGATGCTCAAACTCAGTTTCCTCGCCGTTTTCATCAATTAATACCACAAGATCGTCTCTTTCTTCAGTCATAAAATATTCCTCCTATTTTCCATTATCAAATATAGATTATATCACAACCTTCGATAAATTCCAGTACATATAACTATTATTTTCACTTTCTCAATATTTATAGCAAAAAAATAATTTTTACAAAACCCTTCCCAAGCTGTCAAGATATCCTTGCAGAATATATACCGCAGCAATTTGATCCACTACCAGCTTCTTTTTTGATTTTTTCACTCCCATTTCATGCATGGTCCTGTTGGCAGCAACAGTAGTAAGTCTCTCATCCCACTTTATTACTTCAATATTTTTTATCCTTTCCTTTAAAAATTCGATAAACTCTATTGTCTTCTCTCCCCTGGCCCCTACAGTACCGTCCATGTTTTTCGGGAAACCTATAATGACAGTTTTTACATCATACTCCTCAATCAATTCAGATATTCTCTTAATCGGAACCTCCACATCCCCTTTCCAGTTTATGGTTTCAAGTGCTTGAGCTGTCCATCCCAACGGGTCGCTAATGGCAATCCCTATTCTGCTGTCGCCGTAATCAATCCCCATTACCCTCATAGATACCTCCGCCACTTCATTATTATTGTTTCGGTTCAGAGTTTTTTCTTGCAAATTATGATACTTTGATAGCAAATACAGGACATACCGATGCGCAGTAGCTGCATAATACACATTTTTCTTCCGAAACTTTCGCTTTTTTGTCAACCAAGCTTAGAGCACCTTGCTTGCATCTTTCCACGCATCTTCCGCAACCTTCACACCACCAGTCAATATGAAGCTGTCTCTTTTTACTCTCAAGACTATTTTTGACATCTTGAGGCACTTCTCTACCCTCAAATATGCAGACATTCATAATAACCTCCTCTATTGACTGCATACCGAGAGCTATGGAATGTATATACGGTATATTTAATACAAAATCCATTGCATCCTTATAGGACTTAACCAGATTACCCCCACCCAAAGGCTTCATGCTGTATATGCCTTTTCCTGCCGAATAAGCCTTTTCAACGGCTTTGAGCATATCGTCAATTGTTCCGTCTCCTATACCGATACCGGTCTTGTTTACTATGGGATGAATTACATCAACCTCCAGCATCTCACAGCAGGCTTCCACAACTTCAACATTGTGGGTAGATACCCCAACCGCTTTTATTATTCCCTTTTCCTTCATAGAAATATAATAATCCAGAGCTTCTCTATGCCCCTTTAATGTAAGCCTGCTTTCCTGCTCATGAAGCAAAAAAATGTCTATTACATCGATATCCAGTTCCTTTCTGGCTTTCTCAAGACTTTCTTTGGCTCCTTCAGTGGAATAAGCATAGGACTTTGTCGCAACCACAATATTTTTGTTTGTTTTTTTGAGCGCCTTTCCAATGTGGGGATAAGTGCCGTAAAGTTCTGCCGTGTCAATAAAATTGACCCCAAGCTCAAAAGCCTTTAAAATTATTTCGGCTCCAAGCTCAGGAGTAAGATTTGCTTGAAGAGGCCCAATTATAAGTCCGCCAAAACATAACTTTGAAACTTCCAAACCTGTGTTACCCAGTTTACAATATTCCAATTGCCACACCAGCCTAACAACTTTATTGTTTATCAAATGAAACCGTATAAAAAACTCCGTACATATCATACGGAGCCTTTATTGATAGATTCTTCCAGATAGCATCTTAATATTTCCTCTAAAAGCTCGTCCCTTTCCAATTTTCTGATAGAACTTCTGGCATCCAGATGATTAGTTATGTAGGTCGGATCCCCCGAAAGAATATAACCTACAATCTGGTTAATGGGATTGTAACCCTTCTCTTTTAAAGCCTGGTATACAGACAAAAGCAATTCCCTGGCTTCGTTAACCTTTTCTTTTTCAACATTAAACATCATAGTTTCATTGTTTGACATAACTAATCACTCTCCTGTCCAAATAAGGACTAATGGTAAATAGCACCAACCCAAGTCCATAACACTACGCGTATATATATATATAGTAATACAACAGGATAAATTATGCAATATTTTTAAGAGCAATTCACATCAATTCTGCTTATTTGATTATGTTGTATCTTTTATTATCGCAATTTCCTTGAAATTTTAACAAACTTCAAACTAACATAAGAGTCAGCTTACAATCTCGCCTATAATATAATCATCCTTGGTATCCTTTAGAAGAACATTAAAAATTTTCCCCTCTAAATCTCTGTTGCCCCTGCATTCAACCCTTATATAATTTGGTGTCAGTCCTTCCATAAAACCTTCCTTTTCCTTTACTTCCTGCTCAAACAACACCGGCAAAATCCTGCCCGTGAAGCTTTTGTTGTACTGTAGGGTCATCCGGGAAGAAAGTTCAATCAATCTTCGGCTTCTTTCTTCCTTTTTTTGCGGTGAAACCTGGTCAGGATAAGATGCCGCAGGTGTGCCCTTTCTGCGGGAATATTTGAATATATGCATCCTCGCAAAAAAGACTTCTTCAAGGAACTTATACGTTTCGTTGAATTCTTCATCGGTTTCTCCGGGAAATCCAACCATTACATCGGTTGTAACGGCGACATCCTTCAAATTATCCCTAAGAAGCTTTACAGACCTAAGATACTCCTTAGTAGTATACTTTCTGTTCATCCTCTTTAAAGTACTGTCACATCCGCTCTGAAGGGAAATATGAAACTGAGGACACAGTTTTTCCATTCCCGCTATTGCGTCAACAAAACTTTCCGTCACTGTTGTGGGCTCAATTGAGCCGAGCCTGATTCTTTCTATCCCTTCAATTTCATGAACCTTTTTTATAATATCAAGCAAAGAAGTAGTCTTTATATCTTTTCCATAAGATGCAACATGTATTCCGGTAAGTACTATTTCTTTGTAGCCGCTTTGTGCAAGTCCTGTCACTTCCCTAAGTATGTTTTCTTCCGGGCGGCTTCTTACAGGACCCCTTGCATAAGGGATTATGCAGTATGTGCAAAACTGATTGCATCCCTCCTGTATCTTAATAAAGGCCCGGGTGCGTTCCTTGTAAACATCAACACCCAATTCCTCAAATTCCCTGGTCTTCATTATATCTTCAACATAATTTCGCTTACCGCCAAAAGACTCAAGCTCCTTCAGATACTCTAAAATTTTGCTCCTGTCCTTGGTTCCGACCACCATGTTTACCCCTTCAATTTGGCTTACTTCCTCCGGAGCAGTCTGGGCATAGCAACCGACTACAATAACTACGGAATCCCGATTGTTTCTTTTTGCTCTCCTTATCATTTGCCGTGACTTTCTATCACTCAAATTTGTAACGGTACATGTATTTATCACATAAACATCGGCTTCTTGCTCAAAGTCAACTATCTTATAGCCTGCTTTTTCAAACATCTCGGTAATTGCCTCAGTCTCGTATTGGTTTACCTTGCAGCCTAATGTATAGAATGCAGCTCTTTTCATTGCTTGTTTAAAACTCCTCTACTTTATTTTGATATGAAAAAAATAGTTATAAAATACTAAGTAAATTTTAGCAATATCACGATTGACTTGCAACTTCAAACAGGTTAATATAATAGCAGGAAAATAAATAATGCCGAACGAATATAAAGGGGGAAATTGTATGAAATCATTTAATATTTCACTTAAGTCCATCACTGATGTTAAGGATTTTGTTAATATAGTTAATAAATATGATTTTGATATTGATTTAACATCGGGACGTTATGTGGTTGACGCAAAATCCATCATGGGCATCTTCAGTCTTGACTTAAGTAAACCCATCAGAGTAGATGTTCACACTGACGATTGCGGAAATTTCTGCGAAGAAATCAAAAACTTTATGGTTTAGCTTGTAATGAGGAGGTAAATAGATTTTACCTCCTCATATTTGTTATCCTTTCTTTTCATTCTCGGTGTTTCAAGCTTCTGACCTGTTATATATCTTCCTCCGACAAAACTGAAATTCCGTTTCTTATAAGAAGCTCCGAAGTTACGCCGTTGCCCTTTTTTGTTTTTCCCGAAAAGGTACCGTCGTAAATGCTGCAAAATCCGCAGGACGGACTTCTGGCCTTCAGTATTGCTTTTTTGACCCCCATGGTCCTTGCAATGTTCAGAACCTCCTGTGCGCCCTTTATAAAATGCTCGGTAACGTCTTCCCCGTTTTTGGTCATTACTCTGCTTTTGCCATCTAAAACATCCGCACCGTCACCGTCCAATATTTCAGACGGAACTCTCGGCGTAGGGCATCCCCCTAGCTGCTCAGGGCATACCGGTATCAAGGTCTCCTTTGAACCAAGTTCTACGACCTTGCTGTTTAAATTGTTCTTTCCGTTGTATTTACAATTCACTCCAAGTAGACATGCACTTACAAGCAGAATAGCAGTTCTCCCCCTATACTTCTATTTTTTTCACCTTTTTCTTTTTTCCCTGGACGTGAAGAATCACAGCTTCATCCATTATCTTTCTTTTGCGTTTTCTTTTGGGCTTTACATCTTCATCCCAGTCAGAATCCATGGCTTTTTCATCGCTTTCCGTATTGCTGTTGTCAACAAGGGTAAATTCTATTTTGCGTGTGGCAATATCGGCTTTAATCAGCATAACATTTACCACATCACCTATTTTATAAACCTTTCTGCTTCTTTCTCCTATCAGGCTGTAAGTCTTTTCATTATAGACATAATAGTCGTCCTCCAGGCTGCTCATTCTTACCAAGCCCTCTATAGTGTTTTCCAATTCCACAAACATACCGAAAGACGTTACATTTGAAATTATGCCTTCAAACACTTCTCCTTCATGCTTCTTCATAAACTCAACTTTCTTTAAATCCTCAGTCTCTCTCTCTGCTTCTTCCGCAGCCCGTTCTCTTTCAGAACAAAGCTTTGCAACCTCAGGAAGCCTGCCGTTTAACATATCCTCTCTTTCAGGTTTTACATTTCCCTTTAAGTATTCCTTCATTATTCTATGAATAATGAGGTCAGGATACCTTCTAATAGGCGATGTAAAGTGGCAATAGTACTTTGCGGCAAGCCCGAAATGCCCGCTGTTGATATGGCTGTATCTGGCTTTTTGCAAAGACCTCAGCATAACTGTGCTTATTATGGTCTCCTCTTTTGAACCTCTGGCCTTCTCCAAAACGTCCTGTAAAGCCTTAGGATGAATTTTATTTATGCCTTTTAGTGTATATCCCATGTTGTGTACAAATTCGCTGAATGCCTCAATTTTTTCCGTATCGGGGTCTTCATGAATTCTGTAAACAAAAGGTGTATTGGTCCAGAAAAAGTGTTCTGCAACTGTCTCATTGCATACCAGCATGAACTCTTCAATTATGTTATTGGCAATAGTCATTTCATATCTTTTAACCTCAACCGGCACACCTTTTTCGTCGAGTATTATTTTCGCCTCGTCAAAGTTAAAATCGATGGCTCCCCTGTCCATCCTCTTCTTTCTAAGTATAAGAGCCAATTCTTTCATCGTGCGGAAAGTGCCGCAGAGGTCTTTATAGCGCTCAATAAGTCTTTGGTCATCTTCCTCAAGAATTTTGTAAACGTCGGTATAGGTCATTCTCTCATTAACGTTTATTACGCTCTCAAATATTTCATGATCCACAACCCTGCCGGCTCTGTCAATCTCCATCATTACGGTAAAGGCAAGTCTGTCCACTTGAGGATTAAGACTGCAAATACCGTTTGAAAGTTCTCTTGGCAACATGGGTATAACCCTGTCCACCAAATAAACACTGGTACCTCTTTTCAAAGCCTCTTTGTCTAAAGGAGAATTTTCCTTAACATAGTAGCTTACGTCAGCGATATGAACTCCCAAACGATAATTTCCATTGGGAAGCCTTTCAATGGATACAGCATCATCCAAGTCTTTGGCATCTTCGCCATCAATAGTGACCATCGTCAAATCCCTAAGGTCGCGCCTTCCCTTTAGCATATTCTCGGTTACAGTCTGGCTGATGGATTTTGCCTCTCTAATAACCTCCTCCGGGAAGTCCTCTCTTAAGTTGTAAGCCTTGATAATAGACAGAATATCCGAGCCCGGCTCATCTTTGTCGCCAATTATTTCGATTATCCTTCCCTCGGCATTTCTTCTTTTTGCCGGCCATACAACAATCTCTGCTACTACTTTCTGCCCTGATTTTGCACCATTTATCTCATCTTTTGGAATAAAAACATCTCCCGATATTCTCGGGTCATCTGGCACCACAAAGCCGAAGTACTTGCTGCTTTCAAAGGTACCAACAATAGTCTTGTTAGCTCTTTTTACAATTCTAATTATTTCTCCTTCGGCCCTTTTGTCTCCTATGCCTTTTTTGTTGATCCTCGCGATGACCCTGTCTTTATGCATGGCACCATTTAAGCCGCCGGAAGGAATAAATATATCCTTTATGTTTTCGTCATCGGGAATTAAAAATCCATACCCATGCTCATTTCCCTGAAGATATCCGCATATTAAATTCATCCTCTCAGGGACTCCGTATCTGTTTTTCTGGGTTTTGAATATTCTGCCTTCTTCTTCCAGTTCGTTGAGCAGGTTTTCAAAATGTCCGATTTCACTTTTTGGGACATCCAGTACAGCAACCAATTCACTGAATAAAAGAGGTTTATATGCATCCTCCCTCATAAACGCCACTATTTTTTCTTTTCTATCCATCATATTTCCACAAAGCTGTATATAATTACAGCATTTTCCCTCCTTCTCATATTAGTAATTGGCCTGATTGTACTATTTTCCCCAAAAAGTACACTCTTTAATATATTTTTTTAAAATTACACCAAATAAAAAACCAAGATTATTAAACCCTGGTTTTTTGAATTATTTATATTATGGGCTTCTTTAAAAAGCTCTTAGAGCCCCAAAACGTAAGAAATTTTTTTCATAGCTTCCAAAGCGATTTCAATAAATTTTTCCAAGGAAAGTCCCAACTGTTCACAAGACTTTATCTGCTCTCTGTTTGCACCTTTTGCAAAACCTTTTTCATTCATCCTTTTCATAACAAAATCAACAGTCACATCTTCCAATTTTCTAGAAGGAAGAATTAAAGCAGAAGCTGTTATAAGACCCGCAACAGGGTCAGCACAATACAAAGCCTTGTCAATTTTTCGCTTTCTTTCAATACCATGATAATCATTGTGGGCTTTTACAGCATATATGATTGAACTCTCAATGTCAAGAGACTCCAAAATCTCAGCCCCGACCAAGCTGTGCTTTGAAATGTCGCCCGCTGTTTTTTCACAATCAATGTCATGAAGCAACCCGGCCAAGCCCCACTTGTCAATATCTTCTTTAAAGTAAAAAGCCAAATCCTTCATTATTGCTTCAACTGCAAGAGAATGTTTTATCAAGTTCTCATTTTCAATTCTGCTCTTTAACTCTTCCAGTGCTTGTTCCCTTTCCATCGAAACCAATACCTCCAATTTAATATTGAATAGCTTAAAACAATTAAAATATAACCCAACCAACAACCAAAAACTCATCGTAACTAATAAAGCTTGCAGACAAACTCAAAGCCCAATATTATATTACTAAATTAGAATAATAATTACAAGGAATAAAATAGAGTTTTAAGTATAAATTATATCAACAAGAAGAAGGGCATAAAAAGCAGCAAAAAAAGGAAACTGCGTATACAGTTCCCTCTTTTCGATATCTTATTTCGAAGTAATAATAAGCTGCAATACAACTGAAGTAATCAGGAATCCTATAGCTGCAACTGCTGTATATTTACTTAAAATAGCATCAATAGTTTTTCCCTTGTTCTTTCCAAAAAAAGTTTCAGCGCCACCGGCAATAGAACCTGACAACCCAGCCTGCTTACCTGACTGGAGCAATACAATCACAATTAATGATATTGAGAAAATCAAATGAAAAATAGTAACTACTATTTGCATGCTAAAGGCACCTCCTAAAAAATTGACAAGATACATTGTAACATACTAATTCAAAGAATACAAGCACCAATACCAATGATTTTTGAAAGTTTTTCATCTCGTGGTGTTCTTTTTATAGTATCTTGTCTTTTATACGGTAATATATCTGCCTTCTTTTATCTATTGTCCCAGTCTTGGTCTCTTATTTATTTTTCAAGTTAAACCATGCTTCAAGTCCGGGATAGCGGCTAACTGCCCCTATTTCCTCCTCTATTCTTAAAAGCTGATTGTATTTTGCCACACGGTCGCTTCTAGAGGGAGCTCCGGTTTTTATCTGACCGGCATTGGTTGCCACAGCAATATCGGCAATTGTTGCGTCTTCAGTCTCTCCGGACCTATGGGATACAACTGCAGTATATCCTGCACGGTTTGCCATTTCTATAGCATCAAGGGTTTCGGTAAGTGTTCCTATTTGGTTTACTTTAATAAGTATGGAGTTGCCCACTCCCATTTCTATACCTTTCTTAAGTCGGGTTGTATTTGTAACAAAGAGGTCGTCGCCAACAAGCTGGATTCTCTTTCCGAGTCTTTCAGTGAGCATTTTCCAGCCTTCCCAGTCTTCTTCCGCAACACCGTCTTCCAGAGAAATAATCGGATATTTATTAACCAGTTCTTCCCAGTAGTTTATCATCTCTTCCCTTGTTTTCTTCACACCGGATTTCCAGAAAAGATATGTTCCGTCTTCCTGGTACATTTCTGTGGAAGCAGCGTCTATTGCAATTCTAAAATCGTCACCCGGTTTGTATCCGGCCTTCTCAACTGCCTCCAATATAACCTGAATGGCTTCCTCATCGGTTTTAAGGTTCGGAGCAAAGCCTCCCTCGTCTCCTACGGCTGTACTGTAGCCTTTATCCTTTAATACTTTCTTTAGATTGTGGAAAACTTCCGCACACATTTGAAGGGCATTTCTAAATGAAGCAGCGCCTACCGGCATTATCATAAATTCCTGAATATTTACACTGTTATCTGCATGCTTTCCCCCATTTATTATATTCATCATGGGAACTGGAAGAGTCTTTGCATTTACACCGCCAATATACTGGTAAAGACTTATACCAAGTGCTTCAGCAGCGGCTTTTGCCGTCGCAAGGGAAACTCCCAAAATGGCATTGGCACCCAACTTTGACTTGTTCGGAGTGCCGTCCAAGCTTATCATAAGGTTGTCAATAGCCGCTTGGTCAAATACGTTCATACCTTCCACTTCAGGCGCAATAATATTATTTACGTTTTCCACGGCTTTTTGCACACCTTTGCCCATATATCTGCTTTTGTCGTTATCCCTCAACTCTACAGCTTCAAAGGCACCTGTGGATGCACCTGACGGAACTGCCGCTCTGCCTATAAATCCGCCTTCTGCTATAACCTCCACCTCTACTGTAGGATTACCCCTTGAGTCGAGTATTTCTCTCGCAAATACGCTTTCAATTTCCAAGTACTGTTTCATTACTCATTCTCCCTTCATGTAGCTATTTTTGTATTTTAAAAATCAACATTACATCCCCTATTATATTGCCCCAAAGCTAAATTAATAGAAGGCATTTGTTGCAAAACCATAGTATATTTTATCCATAATGTCCAAAGTTAAAACATTTTTTAATATTTTCATTTTAATATTTTCATAAATTCAAATCAATCTTTTTAGATGGCCTCATCGACACTTTCACAGACAATATCGCAGTCAATACCAAAGGTGCTTAAAAAGGCTTCCACCGTTTCAGGATCAAATTGTGTTCCCGAATTGCTTTTCAGTTCTTCCAGCACCTCATTCATATTCATTCCTTTTCTATAAGGACGGTCCGACAGCATGGCGTCAAAGGCGTCTGCCACACACAAAATCCTGGCTTCCAGCGGTATCTCCTTGCCTTTTTTCCCGGTGGGGTATCCTTTGCCGTCATACCTTTCATGATGATATTTTATAGAATCAATCAGCATCTCAATACTGGACAAAGGCTCCAATATGTCAACACTATACATTGGATGCCTGCGCAGACACCTCATCTCGGCAGAAGTCAGCGGCTCAGTTTTATTAAGTACAGTTTCGGGAATCTCCACTTTTCCTATATCATGAAGCAGTGCAGCTATTTTGAGGAGCCGCAATCTTTCACTTCCAAGACCCATAGCTTTTCCAATCCTCACGGCGTATTCCATGACGCGTTCCGAATATCCCAGCGTATATTTATCCTTTGCCGAAACCGTACCGAGAAGAGCTCTCAATCCCCCAAGCAACTGTTGCTCATCTGAGTTAAAAAATGTCTTTATATCCTCAAAAACATCCCTATAGATTCGAACGTTGTTTCTTCCCATGTTTTTGGCCTGATATAAAGCGCTGTCAGCCTGCATAATCAAGTCGACCTTGTTTTTTGCAAGCTCCGGATACATTGAATATCCCACAGACAAGCTGATTTCGTTTTTATGCATCCTAAACTCTTCTGTGTTCAAAAAAGCTGAAAATTCTTTTCTTATCTCTTCAATCATTAAAAGAATGCTTTTAGAATCGGCATCAGGCATTAATATTGCAAATTCATCTCCCCCATATCTGCAAACAATATCCTGCTGTCTTGCACCTGCGGTAAATATTTCGGCGGTTTTTGAAAGAAGCCTGTCCCCTGCTATGTGTCCAAGGGTATCGTTATATCTTTTAAAATTGTCCACATCAATCATCACCAACGCCAAAGTACCTTTTCTTATGTTTGCCTTCTCAATTTCTTCTTCAAGTCTGGTCTGAAAATATCTGTGATTATATACACCGGTAACTCCATCAACGCAAGCCAGCCATTCCAGCTTACTTATGTGTTTTCTCTCCTGCTCGCAAGAATAGGCAACAATTATCGATACAATCATCACCGCCACTCTGGCTGCGGAAAGGTTTACAAGAAGGCCGGGAGCGCTGTCTGCTATTATTCTTAAATTACCCTCCAAATGACCGGCTTCATTTGCCAACACTATATATATCTGCCTCGATATGTTAAAAAGACGCATTGATGCCAAACCGTTGGTTATTAGGGACAAGGACATTCCCATATAGCCGAAACGATAAGATAATAAAATTGAAAGTCCGATTTCAAATATTCCCGTTACAGCCCTAAATTCCACCGGCAACATACCTGATGCCTGTATTATTACAATAATCACATGAATTGACGCAATGATAAAAAATAACTTGGAAGACTCATTTTTGGGCATTCCCAACCACGACAAAAAACTTTCTTTCTTGTCTTTTTGAAGATCATTTTTGTGACTAATTGTCTTGTCAAACGTTCTAATCATAGCGACCTTCCTTTTTCATATTGCCGGGCCCCCTCCTTGGCAGAACCCAAAATTCATTATCATTGAAAAATACATAATGTCAGATAATCCTTTTCTTTTAAGAAACAACAATTTTATTCTACAATAATTTACTACAATATGAATGGATTTTCAAGAAATATTTTCTATTTTGTTCAATTTTTTATACTCCATAAAAAAACTTCAGCAATAATGCCGAAGTTTCAGGTATATTTTTATTTAATATTCAAAACAAATTGATATTATTTTACAATCAATGATTCTCCTGTCATTTCTTTGGGCTTTTCAAGTCCTAAAATACCAAGCATTGTCGGAGCAAGGTCTGCGAGCCTTCCTTCCTTAAGCTTGACATCTCCCAATCCTGCAACAATAAGGGGAACAGGATTTGTTGTATGTGCCGTGAACGGTCCTCCGGTTTCATAATCTACCATTTGTTCGGAGTTTCCGTGGTCTGCAGTTATTAATGCCACACCGCCCTGTTCAAGTATCGCAGGCACAACCTTGCCGAGGCACTCGTCAATGGCTTCAATTGCAGATTTTGCCGCCTCAAAGACTCCTGTATGACCAACCATGTCAGGGTTCGCATAATTTAATATTATTACATCGTATTCCTTTTTATTTATGCACTCCAACACTTTGTCGGTTACTTCGTAGGCGCTCATTTCAGGCTTCAAATCATATGTTGCAACCTTCGGAGAATTTATCAATACCCTGTCTTCTCCTTCATAAACAGCTTCAACGCCTCCATTAAAGAAGAAAGTAACATGGGCATACTTTTCTGTCTCGGCAATTCTAAGCTGTCTCAATCCATTCTTGCTGATATACTCTCCAAAAGTATTTTCAAGGCTTTCAGGCTTAAATGCAACAACAACATTTTCAAAAGTTTTATCATACTGGGTCATGCAGACAAAGAATACCGGGAAATATCCCTTTTCCCTTTCAAAACCGGAAAAATTGACATCCGTAAAGGTTCTGGTGATTTCTCTGGCTCTGTCGGGCCTAAAGTTGAAGAATATTATGGAGTCATTTTCTTCAATGGTAGCCACGGGAGAGCCGTTTTTCATAATAACCGTAGGCTTTACGAATTCATCAAACTCCTGTTTTTCATAAGATTCGGCAACTGCTTCTTTTGCGCTTGAAGCTTGGTTTCCTTTTCCAAGAACCATGGCGTCATAGGCAAGCTTTACCCTTTCCCATCTATTGTCACGGTCCATGGCATAATATCTTCCCATGACGGTTGCAATTTCGCCGATGCCAATTTCTTTAATTTTGTTCTCAAGCTCCTCTACGTAACCCATCGCACTGTCCGGCGGAACGTCTCTTCCGTCAAAGAAGCAATGAACATATACATCTTTCAGATTCTGTTTTTTTGCAAACTCCAGCAGGCCATACAGATGGGTATTGTGGCTGTGAACACCACCGTCGGAAAGGAGCCCGAAAAGATGCAGCTTTGAATTGTTCTTTCTGCAGTTTTCGGCAGCATCCAAAAACTCCTTCTTCTCAAAGAAGTCCCCATCCTGAATGGATTTGGTTATCCTTGTGAGTTCCTGATATACAATCCTTCCTGCACCAATGTTGGTATGTCCCACCTCGGAATTTCCCATTTGGCCTTCAGGAAGTCCAACATCCATACCGCTGGTACGGACTATTGTATTGGGATATTCCCTCATAAACCTGTCTATATTCGGTTTATTTGCAGCCTCTATGGCATTTCCCTCTTTCTGCGGGTTAATACCGAAACCGTCTAAAATAATCAACGTCACAAGCCTGTCTTTCATTTTTATACACTCCATTTCAATTTATTCACTAAGTATCAAATTGATTTAAATCCTATTTATATATACCACATTTTTAGGTATTTGAATATAGTTAAATAAAACAGTCCCTTTAATTTTTGGCGGGACTGTTTTTATTTAAACTATACAAATTTTTAAAGCCTTTTAATTACTTGTTGTACTTTGCAATTTTTTCAAAGTCATCAAGTTTGAGACTTGCGCCTCCTACAAGACCTCCGTCGATATTCGGCATATTGAAGAGTTCTGCTGCATTGGCTGCATTAACGCTTCCGCCATACTGAATTCTGATAGCTTGGGCAACATCGTCTCCGTAAAGCTCTTTTACGCAGTCTCTTATTATTGCACAAACTTCCTCAGCCTGCTCGTTTGTAGCAGTCTTTCCGGTACCAATAGCCCAAATGGGTTCATAAGCAATTACAGTCTCTTTTACCTGTTCTGCAGAAAGGCCCAATAAAGCAATCTTAACCTGGTACCTTACCAATTCGGCAGTAACTCCCTGCTCTCTCTGAGTCAGTGACTCACCCACACAGATAATCGGCTTTAAACCGTATTTAAATGCCGCATGTGCCTTTTTATTAACTGTCTCGTCAGTCTCACCGAAGTACTGTCTTCTCTCGGAGTGACCGATAATAACATAGTCAACTCCAAGCTCAGCCAACATAGGACCTGCAACTTCTCCCGTAAAAGCGCCTTTTTCCTCCCAGTGCATGTTTTGAGCCGCAACCTTTATATTTGAGCCTTTTGCCGCTTCAATAACGCCCGGCAAACATACAAAGGGTACACCTACTACTACTTCGGAATCGGCATCTGCCACTCTTCCTTTTAAAGCCTCAACAAACTCAACAGCTTCTTTTGCTGTCTTGTTCATTTTCCAGTTTCCAGCTGCAATAATTTTTCTACTCATAACCTTGTCTCCCCTTATTTATCCAATAATACATCAATTCCCGGCAATACTTTTCCTTCGAGGAACTCCAATGATGCTCCGCCTCCGGTTGAGATGTGTGTGATTTTATCTGCAAAACCAAGCTGTTCTACGGCTGCAGCAGAGTCTCCGCCTCCTATTATTGAGATTGCTCCGGAATCGGCAACTGCTCTTGCCACTTCCTTTGTACCGTTCGCAAAGTTAGAGAACTCAAATACTCCCATAGGTCCGTTCCATACCACAGTTTTAGCATTCTTGATTGCTTCTGAATACAACTTAACAGTTTCCTCACCAATATCCATACCCATCCATCCGTCGGGAATTTGATTTGAAGATACTGTCTGGCGTTCTGTGTCATTGCTAAACTCTTTACCTACAACATTGTCTACAGGAAGCAATAACTTAACTCCCTTGCTTTCTGCTTTATCCATAAGACTTTTTGCAAGTTCTACTTTATCGTCTTCACAAAGAGATGTACCTATGCTGTATCCCTTTGCCTTAAAGAAGGTATATGCCATACCTCCGCCAATTATAAGAGTGTCAACCTTGTCAATGAGGTTTTCTATAACACCAATTTTGTCCGAAACCTTGGCACCGCCCAATATTGCCACAAACGGTCTTTCGGGATTTGACAGTGCCTTGCCCATGAAATCGATTTCCTTCTGGATAAGGTATCCGCATACTGCCGGCAGATAGTCGGCAAGACCTGCTGTTGAAGCATGAGCTCTGTGAGCTGTACCAAACGCATCGTTTACATAGATTTCTGCCATGCTTGCCAATTCTTTTGCAAAAGCAGGGTCGTTTTTAGTTTCTTCCTTGTGGAACCTAACGTTCTCAAGCATTAAAACTTCGCCTTCATTTAATGCAGCTGCTTTTGCTTTTGCATCAGGACCGATAACATCCTTTGCCATTATTACTTCTTTTCCGAGAAGTTCACCAAGTCTCACAGCAGTTGGAGCCATGCTGTATTTTTCTTCAAAACCTTCCTTCGGCCTTCCAAGGTGTGAAACCAGTATAGTTTTTGCACCTTGGTCAACCAAATACTTAATGGTTGGAAGCGCACCAACTATTCTCTTATCATCAGTAATCTTTCTGTTTTCGTCCAAAGGCACATTAAAATCAACCCTGACTATGACCTTCTTACCTTTTACATCAACATCCTCAATGGTCTTCTTGTTCATCATTGACATAAATATTCACGCTCCCTAAACATATTGAACATTATTGTATTATTGATTTTAAAACCGCATTTTATGTATAAACGTCAAAAAATGCCTCTAGTTGACCGTTAACATTTTACCATCTTTTTATCATACTTTTCAATAGTACAACGTAAAATTTATCTATTTTTTAACAAAGTTTTTGCTTAAACAAAGAAGCTTAAATTCAAAAAGGCCCGGTTTTAACCGAACCTTTTCTTATATCTTCAGCAATAATTATTTCGCATCAACTGAAGCCATATAAACTATCAAATCAACAACTTTGTTTGAATAACCCCATTCATTGTCATACCATGAAACGAGTTTTACAAAGTTGCTGTTGAGGGATATACCTGCATCAGCATCGAAAATTGAAGTACGGGAATCGCCGATAAAGTCTGAAGAAACAACTGCATCTTCAGTGTATCCCAAGATACCCTTCAATTCATTTTCTGAAGCCTTCTTAACAGCTGCTTTGATTTCATCGTAAGTAGCAGGCTTTTCAAGACGGCAAGTCAAGTCAACAACAGATACGTCAAGAGTCGGAACTCTGAATGCCATACCTGTCAATTTGCCGTTCAATTCTGGAATAACCTTTCCAACAGCTTTTGCAGCTCCTGTTGATGAAGGAATGATGTTGCCTGCTGCTGCACGTCCGCCTCTCCAGTCTTTCTTTGAAGGACCGTCAACTGTCTTTTGAGTTGCAGTTGTAGCGTGTACAGTAGTCATCAAGCCCTCTACGATTCCAAAGTTTTCATGAATAACTTTAGCCAGAGGAGCAAGACAGTTTGTTGTACATGAAGCGTTGGATACAACGTTCATATCCTTTGTGTATTTGTCATTGTTTACACCCATAACAAACATTGGAGCATCTGCTGAAGGAGCACTGATAACTACCTTCTTTGCACCGCCCTTGAAGTGAGCTGAAGCCTTTTCTGTAGTTGTGAATACACCGGTGGATTCAACGATGTACTCTGCTCCGCATTCGCTCCACGGAATCTCAGCAGGATCCATGCAAGCATAAACGCTTATTTTCTTGCCGTTTACAACGAGTTTTCCGTTGTCTTCTGAGATTTCACCTTTGAATTGGCCATGTACTGTATCATACTTTAACATATATTGCATGTATTCAAGGTCAATAAATGGGTCGTTTATACCAACAACTTCAACATTGGGGTTGTTGAGACTAGCCCTGAATACAAGACGTCCGATACGTCCAAAACCATTGATACCTACTTTTACTGCCATTAATATCGCCTCCTATGTAAATTAAAATTTGAGTTAATGCTTATATTAGCTGCCATACAGCATGAATGCAGTAAGAAATTCATCCTCTGGCAAGTATATCTTGCACCATGTTTCATTTTATATTATTTTATTTTTATTTTCAATAGTTTAGTTAAAAATAATTAATTTTTTAACAAAGTATTTTTATCTTCCTTGGATGTAATTCTTTGTCTTTATCACGCATTAATATTATGGACAATTTTTAAGATTTTAGTCAATAATTTTAATTCTCACTAATATCCGATAATGCCAGGGAAATACAGTAATTGTTGCACACAAAAGATAACAGGCGCACATTGTTTTTTTCCGGAAAAATTATTGTGTCCTCCAAGGTGTCAAGTTTTTTAAAATCCATCTTCATTCCCAGGCGAAAAAGCTTTGACAAAGCCTCTTTTCTCGTCCATAAAATTGTGGACTTAACCGAATATTCGCCGCTATTTTCAATCCCTTTTAAAAACTCTTCCTCCCTGTGGGAAAAAAAATGCTTTATCAGCGCTTTTTCCGGAAAAAAAACCTTTTCCATGTCTATCCCGACTGCGCGATCCCAAACCATTCCGATGCAATACGGAAATGAGTGGGTTATCGATACGCACAAATCGGGATACTGGAGAATGAAAGGGGCCGAATCCGCCCCTTTCAGCACATCCAGACAGTTCGGATTTATCAGGCTTTGCTCCCTTAGCTTGTATTTAAAAACCGCAGATTTTACCGCATATCTTCCCGAAATCCATTGCAGCCTGTTCTTCGGGTTTCTCAAGTCTTTCAAATGCACAAGCTCCCTGTCGGACAACACCGACAAAACACCGTGTTCATCCTCTTTTAGCCTTTCGGCCATTTCCCCCATGTCCACAACATGATAGCAAAACCCGTACTTTGCTGCCTGTGTGTCCAAATGAAAATTGGCCAATCCCACTGTATCTTCGAAAGAAGCTCCCATCATGAGTGAATAAGCCTCATCTTAACGTTTTTAGCATAATAGCACACTTCATTTTTTTCATTGAGCATAATAACATCATATACTTTTACTTCTTCGTCATTATACTTTAACACCGAATATGCCTTGTAGCGAATTCTTTCCTTCGGAGCCTTGACGACGCCAAACTCATCCACCTGCCACGGCAAATACACATCCTCGCCGTCAACCAGGGAATGTACACCGCAAATCTGGAAAACCGAATCGGCAAAGGCCGGATTTATCAGCAATTTATCCAGATTATATTTTTTATTTGTGAGCTCTTCCTCAGGAAGAAGCATTGAAAATACCGCACCGTTCTTATTTCGTCTGAAAACATGGCTTTCCTTTTTCGCATCAATGAACAAAGTTCCAAGATTTATGGAATTGCCGTTTTTTCTTAAGAAGGCTTTTAGTGCTTCTCCGGTAAAATCTTCTTCCATAGGTTCATTTCCAATTTTCATAATCTCAAGAAGGTGACTGTATTCTCCCAAGTTGTTGCTGACATTCATGCTGTTTAAGCCTATAAGCTTTGAGATACCGAATCTGGAATTCAGATAAGTATATAACTTTACATCAATACTGTCCGTTCCTTCATTTTGATCCACCAAAGCAATTACTTCTCTCGGTTCCTCATGGAAAAGCTTCAACGGCTTGTCCATATTGATATTTCTGAAGCAGAATTGCTCGCTTTTCCCGGATATCAGGCTTAAAGCCTCCGCTCCCAGTTCCATGAAGGACACTGCCGGAGCCAAAGGTACCGTTCCCAGCCTGTGATGGTCGAAAATGGCATCCCTTTTGACGGATACGACTTTGAATACTTTCTCAATTTTACCGTCCTTCTTAGTTATCCAATCAATCATCGGCTTGTCATCCAAGTTTTCATCAGCAGCTTGGTTATTGGCAAGAGCGCCAAGTCCCCTGCTTATAACCACTTCTTTCGAGTCAAGGCCTCTGGTAAGAATATTGACAAACTCATTTGCTCCCCTGTCAGGTTCAATCAAATGAAGTCCCATTTCCTCAGAGTTTACTTTTACAAATTCATTCCTCCAAGCCATACCCAAGTCCTTCCATCCGGACCATGCCAAGCTTAAGGAATATATGTCTTTATGGGTTGAGCCAAGCATTGACATAAAGCTGCTTATAAAGCTATTGGCCGCACAGTAGTCAATTTGCGCTTCATTGCCGAATCTTCCGGATATGGAAGAGAAGGCAAAAGCAATCTTCAGTTCTCTTTTATCCAGTATCCGATAGAGGTTGCAAAGGCCCTTTGCCTTTACAGAGAATATCTCATTGAACTCTTCCCTTTCTTTTTGGCTTAAAAGTCTGCTCCTTTCCACTCCGGCTCCATGGATTAGAACGTGTACAGGCCCGTTTTCCTGTACAGCCTTGTCCAAAGCCTTTTTAAGCTCTTCATAGTTTCTTACGTCACAGGACAAATATTCCGCACTGTTTCCATCCTTCTTTATGCTTTCCAAAAGCTTTTTAATTGAATCGGACTTGACAAGCTTGTCAAATTCCTTTTGAACCATTACCGGAGTCACTTTTTTATTGGCCTTTTCCAGTCTTTTTTGAATTTCCAGCTTTATATTGTTCAAAGAAGCCTCATCATCACCAAGAATTACTCCGAAATCATCCAAAAGCTCCGTCCTTCCGATTATCGTGTACTTTCCCTTAAATCTTCGGGACAGTTCCTTTGTAATCTCCGAAGTGATTCCGTTTCCGCCGCCGGTAATCACGAAATGGGCATTTTCCGGTATATTCACTTGGTTGAAGCTTGCGCGATCCAGATTTTTAAGCTTTATTACGCCTCTTTTTCCTTCACAGTATCCAATTTCCCAATCATCACATTTATTTCGAAGTTCCTGGGCAAGTACCGACAAATCCTCATCCTTTAATACATCGCTTTTACCTGGGCCCAAGTCTACAATCTTGACTTTCGATTTGCCCCACTCTTTCCCAAGTCCTTTATAAATGCCCGACAGAGCGCCATAGAACGGGTCTTTTGCAATCTGCCCGTTTTGACAATAGCCGTGGCAGCCATCCATTGATATTGCACACACAATTCTTATTTCAGGTGCGTTCTGTTTTTGCGACAGCGCTTTATAGAATATAAATCTCGCCTCACTGCTCAAAAACAACATCTTCTTAAGTTCATTGTCGGAGATTTTGTCAAAATCAATATCAGTGCCTAAGTGAGTGCAATCGACAATGGCATCAACTTTAGTGTTTTTGCCGACGAAGTCAAAAGCCTTGTTTTCCAATTCGGCTGCATCGCCAAAATTTTCAAACACAAATTCTTCAATCCCGGCCGAAAGTTTTGCAAAATATTGCGCTGCTTTTTGAACCTGTTTGTCATTGTCACCGACAATCCATATCTTTTTGTCCTTTAGTTCGAAATCCGTGCCCTCTGCTTGTTTTTCCACAAAAACCGGTATCATAAGACAAAGATCCTTTTCAATCACAATGTCTTCATCGTCAATGCTTTCAACAGCCGCAACCTCATCTTTGACATCCTCTAAAATGGATTCTGCTTTTTTAAAACTGCCTTTTACCAAATCAATAATGCTTCCTATTGTTTTGTAGTCTGAAATATTTACCCTTTCGTCTTTTCCAATATCAAATTCTTCATTTAGCAATGAGAATATGGTGGCCTGCTTAACTGTATCTATCCCTAAGTCCGCTTCCATTTCCATATCTCTTTCCAGCATTTCTGCAGGATATTTCGTGATTTCCGAAATTATCCTGAGGACTTTTTCCTCAATGTCCGTTTCATTATTGCCACCAATGGGCTTAACCTTGTCGCCTTGAGGTTTACCCATCTCTTTGTCGCTTTGGAGTTTTTCGGTTGCTTTTTCAAGAGTGACAGTATTGGAGTTGCTTATACCCGCCCCAAAGCTTTCGGCTTCTTTTGATTTTATTTTCCTGCTCTCTTTCACAAGATCCACAATAGAGCCTACTGTCTTGTATTGGGATATATTTGCGCTATTTTGGCCAAGGTCAAATTTCTCACTGAGAATTGAGAAAATAGTCGCCTGCTTAACTGTGTCTATCCCCAAGTCAGCCTCCATTTCCATATTTCTTTCAAGAATCTCCACAGGGTATTTGGTAATTTCAGAAATAACCTTGAAAACTTCCTCTTCAACATCTTCAGCCTCGTTTCCGGCATCAAAGGCAGCATTATTTTTTGCATCAGTCCCGGTGCTTTCTTTTTTTGCGCCATCTTCCGTTGCGTATCTTGCCTGAACCATATTCACAACATGACCAATCGTAGGATAGTTTGAAAGCTTTATGCTGTCCTCCTGAGGAATATTAAATTTCTCCGATATTATCGAAAGGATTGTAGCCTGTTTTACCGTATCAATACCCAGATCCGCCTCAATTTCCATGTTTAAATCCAGCATATCTTTAGGATATCTGGTTATTTCGGAGTATATCTCAAGTATCTGATCCACAATGTTGCCATCCGCTGTCTTAGGCGTGTCCGTATAAGAAGCCATGGCTTTGGTATTCGCATCATAACTCGGTTTGCTGTCTGAAACCGCAGCAGCACTGTTACCTAAAGGAGCCTTATCCGTTGATGCTTCAATTTCTTTTTCCGCTCCCTCGGCCACAAGAATTCTTCCGCATTTTTCAAGCTTTGCATTTTTAGAACCCGTTATTTTGTCAAGCCATCTTTGATATACTTCCCTGTCCAAAATCCTTTCATCACCGTCAGCAATTTTTTGAAGAAGGTGATAGTTGCCCTGGGCACCATAGCCTGTAACCATTCTTATTACATAATCAAAGCTGTAGGATCCCCCTTGTGACAAATTCAGGCCTTCAAGGTCCGGATCCGGCTCCCTGAAATTGGCAACCGGAGGAATCTTCTGATACTGCAATGCTTTTGCCGCCACAGCTTCCTCGATTGAGGCACCCATGGTGTGTCCTGTCATTCCCTTTGTATTGATAACCTTTATCTCCCTGAAACTGCTGCCGAATGCACCCTCAAGTGCTGCTTTTTCGGCACTGGCGCATCCGCCCTTTCTCGGAGAGAAGGTTTCATGGGAGTAGTATACCGTCCTTTTCGCAATGTCCCTCCTGTCAAATCCATGCTCTTGTTCCATCTTGGTCATGAATCTGTCAAACTCAACTGAGAATCTGTTATTGTCAATCTTTGACGGATGTCCTGCCGTATTGAAGACATGGGTGCCTAAAATGCGGCAAATACCGTTCATTCCCCTTTCGGCGACATCCGACTCTTTTTCAATAACAAGTCCCACAGCGCCTGCTCCCAAAATCATTCCGTTCCTTCTGTTGTCAAATGGCACCGCAGCCTCAAAGACATCGGAAGAAGTGGTGAGTGCACCCATACTTAAAAAACTTCCTGCAGACCAAGGCAGAATTGATTTTGATGTAACATTTTCCGCTCCTATTACAATTATTCTTCTTGCATGTCCAGCTCGAATCAGGTCTTCAGCCACAGTAACAGCTGTAATTGTCGAAGAGCATGCAGCGCTCACGAAGAAATTGGGTCCCATCGCTCCGATAAATTGGGCAAGCCTGTTGTTGGCCAGTAAACAGAAACTATACAAAAACTCATGATTGAACTCGTATATTTCTTCCTCTCCACAATTGTACATAAGTCTTGAATAGTGGAGATTAAACCAATCCGTAAGATACTTTTTCACACTATAATCGCTAACTTTTGAAATAACCGATTCATAGAAATCTATCAAATCATTTCTTGTTTTTCTTGCAAACTTGCTTGCGACATATTTTGAAACCTCATCCACCCAAGTCTCAATCGGGAAGAATCCATTGGCATATATTATTCCGGTGTCATCCTGCATGTATTCCGGCAACACCAGTCTGCCCGGCAAATAAGAGCCGCAGGAAGTCTTTATCCGCTCTTTTATCAGCGGAATACCCGCGTCTTTTAATGCTTCGTATCCTGCTGCCACTCCGGCACACACCGTCATGGTCATCTGCTTAAGTACCTTTTCATCAATTTGATAGTCGCTCAGCATATCAATCTTGCCCAGCTTTCCGGCAAGCTGTATAACTTCATTAATAGACGCAAGTTTTTTGAAAGTAGCCTGAGCTTCAGTTTTTAAAAGCCTTGTGATATTTAAATCCAAAATGCTGTTTGCTTCATCGTCGGTAAGTCTTTCAATCAGGTTCTTGCCCTCAAAGATAAGGTCAAAATTATCATCGGAGAACACTTTTTTAAATGTACCGGGCAAACCCACCGAAACGCCGCTGTATACGAGACTTTCCTTGTCGCAAGGTTTTTCAGCATTAACATTTATTTGAACCGGTGCTTTCATTTCCGCTTGGAAACTTAATGCTTCGCAGGCTACGTTTTCTCTTCCTTTTGAGTGCTTCAAAGCCTTTCCTGACGGCAGGACAGAAACATCCATACCGTATGCAAAAAGCTCTGCCAAAGCCTGCTTGTATGCATCCACAGCATTCTTTCTTTTATTGTTTGAAGCCACAACTTTTACATCCTTGCCTTGAAGAATGTTCTTCACAAGGTTTGTAAGCACCGAAGAAGGACCGGCTTCCACAAAAACTCTTACACCCTTTTCATAAAGCTTTAATACCGATTCTGTAAAGTTAACGGATGAAACAATCTGCTCCTTTAGCATGGACGGAACAATGCTCATTTTTTCCTTGTCCTCAGGATAGAAATCCATCCTGTGGCATGCCATAACGTGAGCTTTAGGTACATCAAAGGCCATATCCTTGATTTTTTCATAATAGCTTTCCGCAGCGCCTGCAACCAGCTCCGTATGGAAGGCATGGGAGACATTCAGCTTCGTATATGTAATCTTATTTTTCTCCAGTATTTGGGTCATCCCATCTATCTGGTCTTCTCTTCCGCCTACAACCGTCTGTTCGGGAGAATTGAGGTTTGCGACAAATACTTTAAGTCCGCTTTCTTTGATCAATTCCTCTACCTTGAGCTTGTCCGCCTTTATGCTCATCATTACGCCGCGGTCCTCTTTTGGAATACCGTCAAAGGCAAAGCCTCTCTCCCCTATCAAAGTAAGAGCAGATTTTAAGTCCAGCATACCGCTTGCATGAAGGGCCGTTATTTCACCCAAGCTGTGACCTATCATAAAGTCAGCCTTTATGCCCGATTCCGAAAGGAGCTTGAACATCGCAATATTGCTCAAAAACATTACAGGGTGAGTGTTTTTGGTGTCTTTGAGCACCGTCTGAAGGTTCTCCTCGTCATCTCCAAAAACAAGGGATGTTACCTCATAGCCGTATTTTGATTTCCAGGCAGCATCCGCCTGCATATAAAGGGACTCAACCTGAGGATAGCTTTCATATATACTCTTTAACATGTTGGGATACTGGGAAGCTTGTCCCGGGAACATCCATGCCACTTTGTCCGGGGTCACCGCGTCCCCTTTTCCAAAGTATATCCCTTTTATGTTAAGCGCCTGAAGGTTTTCCATTTTACCTTCTTTTACAAATTCCTCGAAAAACTGGTATTTTTCCTTAAGTTCGTCCATAGAGCAAGCACATATAGCCAGACGGTATTCTTTTTTTGCCGAAACACAAGAGTTGTTATAGAATACCAACTGTTCAAAATCAGAGCTCTCTTTGTTTTCTTCAACAAACGACCTGTAAGCCTCACCAATTTCCTCTATTGACGAACCTGAAAACAGCACAACCTCTTGCACCGAAGACTGCTGCAGTTTTGCATCGGCTGAATTTTTAGCATTTTCAGCGGGTCCCGAAAAAGCATAAGTCTTCTTTAAAAATTCGGGTCTGAATTCTTCGAGGGCAACGCAATAATCCGCTCCGCCAAATCCATAAGCACTGACATTTGCCCTTCTTGGATGGGAAGAGTTTTCCCTCCACTGTTTTTTCTCCGTCAATATGTAGAAAGGCGAATCCTCAATCTCAAGCTTCGGATTTATCGTCTCAACGTTTGCAGTAGGAGGCAGAATCTTGTTATATATAGCCATGGCAGCTTTGATAAGCCCCGGACTTCCCGCTGCATACCTTAAATGCCCTATGTTTGATTTCACAGAGCTGATTCCGCAGAAGTTTTTCTTGGTAACTCCCATAGCTTCAAAGGCTTTTTTCAATGCTTTTATTTCAACAACATCTCCCACAGTTGTTCCCGTACCGTGGGCTTCTATATACTCAATGGTTTCCGTACTATAGTTGGTCATTTCCAACGCACTTTTAATAACACGCAGCTGTCCCTCTTCATTGGGAGCGGCAATATATTTACCCTTGCCGTCACTTCCCTGGCCAAATCCCGATATCAGAGCATATATTCTGTCATTGTCCCTCAGAGCGTCTTCCAATCTCTTTAAAATTAATACTCCTCCCCCGAGCCCGATTACAAATCCATTGGCACGAGAATCAAAGGGGTAGGAACCCGTTGGAGACAGTGCATTTATTGCGGAGAAAACCACAAAGGGGCTTTCGTCCAATGACACGTCCACTCCGCCGGTAATCAATACATCATAATCCTTTCTTAAAAGCCCCGTAATACCGCTTATAAGTGCAGCAAGACTGGATGCACATGCCGCATCAACGGTATATGCAGGACCATAAAGGTCAAACAGGTTGGAAATCCTTGATGCCGTGATGCTTTGAAGCATTCCCGGTGCACTGTCCTCGGTAATGGGGATTGTACCCGCAAGAGCCATATTTGAAAGCTCGTTGAGCACCTCATCCAATTCCTCTTTTTTCAAATTTGCGTTCAATTTCGGATTGTTGCGCAGATAATGCTCTATCTTGGCGTAATAGGTTCTCCTAATTATATTGTTGTATCGAATTCCCGGAGCACCAATATTCATTATGACGGCTGTACGTTCTTTATTGATATTGCTGTTTGCAAGGGATTGCAAAGCCTGATCCACGCAGTAAATTGCCACATGCTGATTCGGATCCATGTGTTCTGCCACAGCTGGGGGAATTTTAAATTTTCTGCTTAATGAAGTGTAATCATCAACACCGACAGGTGCTATAACTCTGGTATAAGTTTTGTCTTTCTTATTGATTTTTCTAAAAGCATCCCGATCATAATATATATCAGGATTTAAAACGTTTTCGGGCACTTCCCGAATGGATACCTTTTTACTTAGGATATTGCTCCAAAATGAATCCACATTGTTTGCATCGGGCAGCAATGCTCCCATTCCTACAATCGCTATTCTCTCTTCGGGATAAAAGTAATTCTTCATAGTATACCTCCCCACAAATAAAATAATATTTCTCTATATCTTACAAGCTTAAGAACACTTCATGAAAAAATCATAAATATCATTGGAAAGTCTCGGTACTCGTAAAATGTTCAAATGTCCTGCATGGTAGTCAAATACTTTTTTCAAGCCTGCGTTCTCAATTTTTTCGACAAATATTCTGTTTTTTCCCTCTCCTACAATTTGATCATATATGGAATATACAATCGCAATATTATCAACATTAAAGTCTGTGTTAATATTTTCACAAGGATCTAAAATTTTAAAAACATCAGCAACCTTTTCTTTTCCGAACCCGTGGTCTTCAAGGTCTTTTCTGACCTTAACCAGCAACGGATTATCCCATACCAACGTTAACATATCTGTAACGGGGTTAATCAGAAAGGTTCCTGTAAAGCTGCCTTTTAATATGTGATACCTGAAGGAAATGCATCCTCCCATGCTAAATCCGACAAGCAAACAAGGCAAAGCATTAATATTACAAATGAGCTTTCGAGCTGTCTCAATATCGTATATGCTTTGGATAAAAGCATTGCGGGATCTTAGAAGGTCCGCGCTTACGAAATATTCTCCACTAAAAGAGCTTTCCGCCGGTTTCCTGTTAAAATGGAAAGGCAGCTCCATAAAAAAGACATTGAACTTAAGCTCATTTAGCATCTTTATTAAGAATGCATAATTAAACATATTGTCATCATACAAACCGTGCAATAGCAGAATATTGCATATGGGCTCCTTAGCAGGATGACAATAAAGGTATATGGTATTATTTTCGATATAATCCTCTGTCTTCATGGAAGACGGGATTTCAAAACGATTTACGTTTTTATCGCCTTCGACCAATTTAACTGTCGACATATCCAGCTCATACTTATAAAGACCGTCAAATATTCTTTCACCCTCGTCAATAATTAAATTTTGTGGCTTGTGTGTCACCTTTATAAGTTTCTCTTTGAGAAGCTTCTCAATGGCCAGATTATCCACAAATTTCGAACTTGCTTCATTCATAACAAAACACCCTTTGTATGCTACATATTTTTTAATGCCTTTTTATCAACTTTTCCGACATTATTTCGTGGAAACTCATCAACAAACACAACATATTTAGGTACTTTAAAGTTTGCCAGTTTGTCGGAAACATATTTTATCAGTTCCCTCTCAGTCAAACTCGAATTTTGCTTCTTGATAACAAAGGCTTTTACAACTTCTCCATAAATATCGTCTCCAACTCCGACAACAGCAGAATCGATTACATCAGAGTGGGAATTTAAAGCGGTCTCAACCTCAACCGGCGATATTTTAAGCCCTGCAACGTTGATGAATTCTGTTTTCCTGCCACAAACAACCAAGGAACCGTCAGGGTTCTTGTATCCCAAATCGCCGGTATAAAGATATCCGTTTCTAAGTCTCTCCTCCGTATCCTTAGGACGATTGAGATATCCAAGCATGAGCCCTTGTCCGGTTACCCTTATTTCTCCTATTGTTCCGTATTCTACTATATTGTCGTTATCGTCAACAATATCGACAGATATTATTCCTTCCGGCGGGTGACCCACATCCCCCGAAGCTGAAGGAAGCCTGGACATTCTTGTGGTAATAAGGGTGGTTGCCTCACTCATTCCGTAGCCTTCATCCAAATATATTCCTGTTTTTTCGTACCACAACCTGGCTACTTCACAACTAATAGGCGCAGCAGAGCAAAAAGCCGCTTTCAGCTTTCCTAAATTGTTTATAAAAGGCTCATATCTTAATAATTGCCGGTAATGGGTCGGTACACCCAACATGTGGGTAATGTTCTCTTTTAACACTGTTTCAGCAACTTTTGCAGGATGAAATGTTTTCTGAAACACAATTCCCGCTTTATATGCCAATGCCGGGATTAGGACGGAAATTGAACCAAATCCGTGGGAAAAGGGTACAAAACACAAAATTCTGTCATCGGGCTCATACCTGTACATCGACTGATGATTCTTTCTTAAAAATGTATAACAGCAGCCCGTTGTAAGCATCACACCCTTGGGAGTGGAAGTTGAACCTGAGGTATATAAAAGCAGCGCAAGTTCATCTTCTTTAAAATCATACATTGGTAGGGGCTCTTCAAAATCATCCTTTTCACATACTTCCCGGATCTCTTTTACATTTATCACATCAATTTCAGATGTTAATCCGCCAACTATCTCTTCTTTTTCCAAGTGGGTAATGAGGCATTTTGAACCGGAATCTTGTATATAGTACGGTACTTCATCTGCTTTAAAAAGCGGGTCCACAAGACACACTACACATCCGATATATTCAATGGCCAAAAATGCAACTGCTGCCTCAGCACCATTGTAAAGATGTGTCGCAATAACTGTTCCGGGGACATATCCCTTTGACTTCAAAAAGTTTGCAACCTTTACTACTTCTGATTGAAGCTCCTTAAAAGTCAGTCTCTTTCCAGTTTCCCCATCAATGATGATTTCCCTGTCAAGGTCCTGCTTTTGAGTGTCAAACAACCAATTGCAATAGTTCATTTTAGCTTCCCCCCAAACTTAGTATTATATTAAAATTTATATTTTGGTATATATCAGTATCTAAATATCATCCCCCCACTGCTTGCGCCTGCTCCGTGAGCATGCATCATTACAAGGTCTCCCCTTTTAAGCCTGCCTGATGTGATAAGCTCATTAAGAATCAACGGGCTCATTGCTGCAACTGTATTGGCATGTTTATGAAACAGGCTCAGGCTCTTTTCAAAGGGAATTCCCAATTCTTTGACTTGTGCTTCCCATATTTTTGTTGATTGGTCGGATGTAATAAAATAATCAATATCGTCCAAAGTAAGATTTGTTTCTGCCAAAAGCTTGTCGGTTATCATTCTGCAATACTCGACAGAGCTTTGAAGAATCAAATCCCCGTTTATTACGTTCATATTGAACAACTCGGGTTCGATTTTTACATTCTCATTTTTAAAAAGGGTTGTCCCAAACGGAATAAAAGCATTATCATACAGGAGATGATTGGTCATAAGATAAGAAGCCAGGAAATGCTTATCTTCAGAATAACCGATTAACACTGCAACTACAGCATCCCCAAACAAAAATACCGTTTTTTGATTCGGCTGTTTCCATATCTGAATACCCTTTGAAGTTATGCCGCCTCCAAGGATAAGGACATAGTCGTCTCCGGAATCAATATACCGTATTGCAAGATCTAAAGCATGCATAAACCCGCTGCATGCACATGTCATATCGAAGGCCGGTATTCCTACCTTTGCCCCCAACTTTCTGAGAGCACCTATGGAAGTTGCCGGTATCTGATAATCTCCCAAAAGTCTTGAATATATGATTCTATCCACACTGTCAATATCAAGACCTGCTCTTTCAAGACACTGGGAAATTGCCATAGCCACCAAGTCTTCAAGTTTTTCGTCCTCGACCCATCTTCTTTCGGTTATTCCTACTGAATACCGAACAGCTCTGTCGGTTGCAATAATGCCGTATGTATCAATAATATCCTGATTGGTAACCACTCTATCAGGAAGACCGACACCCGTAGAAACTATTTTTGCATATCTCTCTATTTCAAGCGGCCTTACTTCCGGAAATCTAATATCATTATTCATAGTCTCCCCCATTTACAATCCGTTGCTGTGGTAAATTAAACAAAATACTTGATATGTAATCTTATATATCGTACGTGTTTGCAAATACTCTCTAATTATTTCCCCTCGGCGTTGTCCAATATAAATTTTACAATATTATCCATAACAAACAAATCCGGCTTTGATTCCATCATGGGCACAGAAAAAGTTTCGGAAAATCTAAACCCCAACTCCACCAATGCAATAGAGTCGGCACAAAGGTCATCAACAAGATTGGTTTTAGGATTAATCTCACTCTCATCCACTCTTAGATAATCGGCTATCAATTCCTTTGCTTTGCTGTAAACTTCATCGTAACACATAATAATCCCCCTTATAAAAATAGTCTAAGTTGTAAAAAAAAACAATCTACAAAATATACATATCCAATCCTATTCTATATAATTTTTTTATATAATTTGACAACATTTTTAGATTTAGACCTTATATATAAGTCCTCCTCCGCTAAATCCTTCTCCATGGGATATCATCATAATATTCATCCCCTTCTGTATTTTTCCCGAGCAAAATCCATGGTCTATAAGCAGCGGAAGCATTGCTGCCATAGTATTGCCATATTCTCCAACCAAAGAAATGCTTTTATCGGGGTTCACACCTAAAGTCTCCAGCGTCAATTCCCATATTTTTATATTGTTCTCGGTAACCAAAACCAGGTCAATATCTTTCATTGAAAGGCCGCTCTCTTCGAGAATATTCCTTGATACTTCTCTTGTTGCCTCTCTATAAAAGCTTTCCGCAGTCTTCCAGTTCTCCATTTTGTACAAATCCCATACTGCCGTCGAGAGTTCCTCTCTGGAAAATTTCGACAAGCTTAAGTAGCTTAACATAACAAACATATCGTAATACTGACAGTTAGAATAAAAATAACTTGCCAATATATGCTTTTCTTCCGAGTAACCTAAAAGTATTGAAGCCGAAGCATCTCCAAACAAAAATGCAACCCTTGGATCTGTCTTGCTTACAAACTTGGAAATTATGCCTCCCGACGATATAAGAACATATTCATCGCCGGAATTAATAAATCTTGATGCCGCATCCATAGAGTGAATAAAAGCCGAAGTTCCCCCATCGATATCAAAAGCGTGTACAGCAGTCTTGCTACCAATCTTGCCTTGGAGTCTGCTTGCTGTCATGGGCAAGAAATTATCACCCACAAACTTGTTCACAATGATTCTTGAAAGGTCATCCGGCAATACTTTGCATTTTTCGAGGCATCCTCTTGCCGATTTTGCAAGGATGTCACTGTCATCCATGTCGTTTTCGGCAATATGCCTTCTTTTCACCCCAATGGTTTTAACAATCACTTCATTTTTGAAGAAAGGATGATATTCCTTTATTATTTCGTCGTTTTCAACTACTCTCTCCGGAATATAAGAGTCGGTAGACAATATTTTACAAAACCTGCGAATTGTTTTCTTCTTTCTCTTGGGAAAATAAAATAACTCAGCCATAATCCCCCTCATAACATATCAAAAATATTCTATATCTCTTTCTATCAACTCAATGCTATCGGGAAATAAATCCTTTGAACTAATCTTATATTTAATTTACCATAAAATCAACATATTTTTCAATATTTTGTTTGATTTATCTGTAAAAACCCAAAAAACGACAATTTATGCAAGGGGTAAATAAGTAAACTTAAGCCTATCATGTTTCAACCGCACATGATTTCATTGCTTTTATAAAAACTTCTACAATTTCCGGATCAAACTGGGTTCCAGCATTCTTTTCAAGCTCACAGAAAGCCTGCTTCTTTGTCATGCTTTTGCTGTACGGGCGGTCGGACACCATGGCATCAAAAGAATCTGCAACACACAATATTCTTGCACCAAGGCTTATTTCCTTACCTTTAAGTCCGTCTGGATAACCCTTGCCGTCAAATCTTTCATGATGATGTCTCACATAATCCGTAAGCTTGTCCATATCGGCCAAAGATTCAAGTATGTTTTCGCTATAAATGGGATGCCGCCTTAAATAATTTATCTCTTCATCTGTCAGTTCTTCTTTTTTATTCAAAATGTGCTTGGGCATTTCTATCTTTCCAATATCATGCAATAGCCCTGCGCACTGAATTATGCTGATTTCTTTGGCACTCAATTTCATCGCTTCCGCAATTAACACCGCATAAGCCGCCACCCGTTCGCAGTGCCCATGAGTGTACTTGTCCTTTGCCGATATAGTGCTTAACAATCCCTTGAATATTCCGATAAGCTGCTGATGGTCGGAACTGATATTCTTGCGTATTTGCATTATCGCATCCTGATAAAGATGCACTTTATCCTTTCCAAGATTTTTCGCATGATACAAGGCCGAATCAGCTTGATAAATGAGCTCGTTCTTGTTTCGCGACATATTGGGATATTCCGACAAACCGAAAGACAGTGTTACCTTCTCGTACAATTCGTGTTTATAATATTTTTGTTTCAGTTCTTCAAACTCTTGACGAAGATTGTTTGCCATATACTCCAGATTATTTATCTGGGCATTTGTAATAATAACCACAAATTCATCTCCGCCATAGCGGCACAAATAGCTGCCTTCATCCAATATTTCCAAAAGTATTGATGCAGTCGTTCTTAATATATTATCCCCAAAGTCATGTCCGTAAGCATCGTTATACATTTTGAAATTATCGACATCTATCATTATTAGACTGACAGAGCTATTATTCTTCTGAGCCTTATCCAGCTCACTTTCCAGCTTCATATGAAAAAATCTCTGATTGTACGCTCCCGTCAACTCATCTGTAATCGCCATTTGCTCAAGCTTTTTTTTCTGAATCTGCTGCCTGTTTGTAAGTACTGCAATAAAAGTGGTCACAAAAATCGTAAACAGTTTTAGCGTAAGCCCCAACAACAAATAATTATTAAAGCTAACCAAATAGGCTTCAATTATAAATATTGTCTCAGTCATAATCAACACCATTGCTGTTGCCAATCCCAAATAACTAAATCGGAAAGCCATCAGAATTACAATGCTTGATTGTATATGGCTGATATAGCCTCGAATGTTATAGGTATCTTCGTAATCCAACAGCAGATATTGGATAACCCCAAGTATTATTGAAACTAAAATGTAAAAAAGCAACTCGGCTTTTTTTAGCTCAGTATTTAAATATGTATCCCTCAAGTCAACATATTTTCTTTTCAATAGCGAAACAAATTTGCCCATAATATCCTACCACCCGAATAAACTGTCATTAAGTCGTCAACATAAACTATTTATATCTATCATTATAACTATATATTATACTTTAGTATTTGAAATATTTCCACATAAACGTTCATCAAAAAGGCTTTCTTAAGAAAAAAATCAACTAACGCTTTTGGCAAACCCTTAAACAATAATTAAAATACAAAATTTACATTATTTGGATTGTATGGTGGGAGTAGATTTGCACCAAGAAACTCTGCTGCCAAGAATTTCGTCGCTTAATTATCTTTTTCTCCACCCGCCAAAGCTGCCCCGACAACATACTTTACTTTCTACTTTGTTTTTAAAACATCCAAATTACCATGTATATCTAGTCAACTTTCCACAAGGCGCAAGTCCGGCAAAATTGTTTTGACGTAATGCTTCAAAGACAACTACGGCAACAGAGTTCGAAAGATTCAAAGAACGAATATCACTTTTCATCGGAATTCGAATGCACCATTCTCTATTTTCCACAAGCAATTCTTCCGGCAAACCTGCTGTCTCCTTGCCAAATACAATAAAACAATCCTCAGTATACTTTACATCGGTATACAGATTTTGAGCTTTGGTAGTAGAAAAATAAAAAGTATGGTCTTTATATTTCTCCCTTAATTCACTGAAACTATCGTAATATTTTATGTTTACTTTATCCCAGTAATCCAAACCTGCACGCTTTAAATATCTGTCATCAACCGAAAACCCCAAAGGCTTGACCAAATGCAGATTAGCCCCCGTTGCTGCACATGTCCTAGCAATGTTTCCTGTGTTTTGAGGTATCTCCGGCTCTACCAATACAACATTAATTGCCATTGTTTTCTCCCTTCCAATAATCCTGCCGTTTATGACATTTAAGGCTTCTACATGGAATTTTGGCCTTTTGGCTTAATTCCGGAAAGCCAAGCAAAAAACAGAGCATGCGAAAACTTGTTTTTACAAGTTCCGCTATGCTCTATTTTAAATTACATTGTAAAGTTAATCAACTACTGAAATATCCAACTCAATTTTTTTATTTTCGTCCAAAAGAAGGGGAATGGATATAGTTTTCATTTTCGAAGGCGATATCTGCATATTCTCCCCCATTAGGAAGGACGGTGGAGTTATTTCAACTCCAACTCCTCTATTATAAAGGATAGTGGCAGTATTGCCAAGAATCATGTTGGTCAGCTCCGACAGGGCGCTTTTTGATATTTCATCCAGCTCCGTCAGTTGAGTCCCTCCCATCATGCCAGAAGCTACAGTCAAAGCAACCGCTTTATTCATGGCAAAGATTGCCTGCCCCCTGATTTTCCCCGTAAGGCCTACTAAAATTACAATATTATCGCTCGTATATGGAGAGCTTTTTAAAGTAACACTACCCAACTTCACATCTATTCCGGCAATTTTTTTTAATACCGTTTGACTTGCTTCTATGAAGGGATTAATGTATTCAACATTCATAAAACAATACCACCTCTCACTTTTGCTGGATAGAACGGACACACACAACAGGTACAAAGTCTGCACTGTAAAACTTTAGTGTTTTACAGTACTTCTCTTTATTACCTCTTCCAATGCCTTCGTAGTTACGGGAGCTCCCTTTTCAATTGAGTCATAAAAGTCCATTTTTCCCGGATCTCCCATTCCAACAATAACCAAATCTTTACGTCCTCTTAAAATACTTAGAGTATCACCGCAGATCTTTCCATTGCGAGTCGGGACCCCTCTTTTGTCCACCGAGCCCCCAATCACTTTTCCTTCCCTTGTAATAGAGCATGTCAGCTTTATCCCGTTGCAGTCCTTGCCATCGGAGGACACTGCCACTATACCCAGTACTTCAATATCGTTATTGTTCAAAATTGATTCCATCGCAGCTTCTCCGGCTCCTCTGCCTTTACGCCCCTTGTCGTCCACCATCACAATCACCGGATCCTGTTGGGATGCTTTTATAAGCTCAACTATCTCGTATCCCGTCAAAACAGTGGGATTTCCGGCAGTATAAGAAATACACCTTCCTCCAATATTTGAAGCGGCAACTTCCAAAGCTGCTTTAGCTGCCATATCGCCGTCGGTGACAATAATAACTTTTCTCTTATCCATTATTATCATACCCGCATTCAAAATAAGTTTAACTTAAATTAAAACCATTACCTTTTAGCTTTAGGTGTAAAGGCAACGGACATAAGGTAGCCAAAGAATATAGCTGCAGCAATTCCTGCCGCTGCGGCTTTTACTCCCCCTGTAAATGCGCCAAGAACACCCAATTTGTCAACTTCCTTGAACGTCCCGGTCACAAGGTTGTAACCAAATCCCGTAAGCGGTATTGTAGCTCCAGCACCGCCAATTTCAACCAATTTCTGATAAACTCCCAGAGCTGTCAGCACTGCACCTGCCGATACAAACAGCACAAGGATTCTGGCCGATGTAAGCTTCGTCTTGTCAATCAGGATCTGTCCTACAGCACAAATCACTCCTCCAACAATAAACGCACTTACGTATGTCATTATAGTATTATCCATATAATCACCTCAAAAATGAGTAATAGCATATTAATCTCTCCCTTATTGATTAAGAGACGTTGTAATGCTAATTGCATGTGCTATGGAAGGTATTGATTCGCCCTGTTGTGTACTTACGGGGCTTAACAAAGCTCCAGTGGCAATAAACAGAACATTCTTTAAGGTTCCGTCCATAAGTTTCTTGTAAACAAACCCAGCAAATACAGTTGCTGCACATCCACAGCCGCTTCCTCCCGCATGAGTGTCTTGTTTTTCGCGGTCGAATATCATCACGCCACAATCATTGTAAATATTGGCAATATTAAACCCCTGCTCTTTCACGAGTTCAATACATATTTCTTTTCCTATGGCACCAAGGTCTCCTGTCAATATAAGGTCATAGCTCTCCGGAGTAAAACCCGTGTCTTTAAAATGGGTAACTATTGTGTCAACTGCCGCAGGTGCCATAGCGGCTCCCATATTGTTTGCGTCCTTAATTCCCATATCAACAATTTTGCCTGTGGTAATATGGGTAATATACGGACCTGGTCCTTTGCCGGAAAGCAGCACTCCTCCAGAGCCGGTTACCGTCCATTGTGCGGCGGGCGGCCTCTGAGTTCCCAGCTCCAAAGGATAGCGGAACTGCTTTTCTGCAGAGCAGAAATGACTGGATGTTATGCACACTACATCATCGGCAAACCCGCCATCAACCAGCATGGCTCCAATGCTCATCGATTCCGCAATGGTGGAGCAGGCACCATATACTCCAAAAAACGGAACATCCGACTCTCTGAGCCCAAAATTGGCAGCAAT
The DNA here is from genome assembly GCF_035371925.1 of Acetivibrio sp. Classification (NCBI taxonomy): domain Bacteria; kingdom Bacillati; phylum Bacillota; class Clostridia; order Acetivibrionales; family Acetivibrionaceae; genus Acetivibrio; species Acetivibrio sp. The sequence goes on from NZ_DAORXT010000008.1 coordinate 41,592, forward strand.
GCATTGATTAAGTAAGTCTCCCGAAATTACATAATTAATCTCTTGACTTGTTTTACCGGCCTTTTGCAGAATCTTTGAAAAGGTCTCTCTAATCAGCTTGCTTTCAGCCTTTTCCCAGCTTTTTTCCCCCCACATCTCATCTTCAATAATATTGTCAAAAAAGAGCCTCAAAGGTCCTTTTCCCTCTTTCGGTCCTACAATTGAGGCAGTTGAAGTAATGCTGGGGGGATTTTGAAGCTTTACGGTTTGTTTTCCCAATCTTTTAGAAGCCATAATTCACCCCTCTCCGATTTTGAAGCAATTGTCAGCAAATTATCACTGTTTTAATAAAAAGTAAATAATTCCTGCAACTATTGAAGTCGAAATGCCATATACCAACACCGGACCGGCAATAACAAACATTCTTGCTCCGACGCCCATAACATATCCTTCACTTTTGAATTCCATTGCAGGAGAGACTATTGAGTTTGCAAAGCCTGTTATAGGCACAATAGAACCCGCACCTGCGTATCTTCCCAAGTCATCATAGATATTAAGCCCTGTTAAGAGGGCTCCCAAAAAAATCATTATCAGCGATACTATCGAGGAAACCTGTTCCTGTCCATAGCCCTTCATCTTTAAAACATTGGATATAAACTGGCCGACTACACAAATCAGGCCCCCGACTAAAAAAGCCCTGAGCACATTTCTTCCTGTTTTGGAATTAGGCGTCATCTTTTCGACATAAGACTGGTACTCTTTATTTGTCATCGTTTTCTGCATATGAAACCTCCAAATATTGTTAGACTCTTTCTTAGGTCTATACTTTTATCACACCTGCCTCACTAGTATTTGCAAAAACGAAAATCCCTTTAGAAGGCACTTTGTCAGGTTTTTGAGCAAAAATAGCAAGAGTTAAAAATGCGATCACCATTGTCAGGCCCAAAATTATTAAAATCATTTTGTACCTTTTTAGTGCTTCGGTCATATTAAAATCCAATCTCCTTATGCTATAAATTTTTTAAAACTTTGCATACAAATGATTATTATTTATTATTAGGAAATAAAAAAACAATATGCAGGAACATATTGCTTTATATAGCAGTATCAAAAAAAATATACTTTTAAAAAAATTATCAGATTAGTTGTATTTTATTTTCTTTCGGATCTCCTCCAAAATTTTCTTCTCAATTCTTGATACTTGTACTTGGGATATTCCAAGCATTTTTGCAATTTGAACCTGGGTTTTTTCTTTAAAATATCTCAAAACTATAATCTGCTTTTCTCTTGGCTTTAGAGTATCCAAAACCTTCCTTAAGTCAATCCTGTCAACAATGTCTATTTCCTGGTTGTCGCTTTCGTTTGCGATTTTATCAATAAGAAGACTGGAGGAATTGTCCCCCTCTCCCAATGTACTATACAAGGATTCGGGAGTACAATTCGCCTCCATTGCCATAACCAGCTCTTCAACAGGAATTCCAAGCTGCTCCGAGATTTCACCTACAGTCGGCTCGCGCCCCAATTCCTTCGACATAATTTCTTTCGTGATTCTTGCCTTGTTTGCCAATTCCTTAAGGGAGCGACTCACCTTTATCATTCCGTCATCGCGAATAAAGCGTTTTATTTCGCCAATTATCATAGGAACTGCATATGTAGAGAATTTTACATCAAAGGAGCAATCAAATTTGTTTATGGCCTTAATAAGTCCTATGCACCCTATTTGGAAAATATCTTCGGCTTCATACCCTCTGTTTTGAAATCTTCGTACAATGCTCCATACAAGACCGACATTTTTCTCCACCAATACGGACTGGGCATCTTTGTCTCCTGCTTTGGCAGCTGCTATCAATTCCAGAGTTTCCTTTTCATATAATTCGTCCATATTCATCCCCATATCCTCTCAGGTATTAGTTCCATAAATAAAACTGCCTGTGTCCCACATACTGTAAATAATCATTGCTTCGGGGCATCGTTTTTACCCCTGACGGATTTAAAAGTCTTAAACATTGTCACGGTAGTACCTTTGCCAACCTCGGACGCAACCTCAACCCTGTCCATAAAACTCTCCATTACTGTAAATCCCATGCCGGACCTTTCCATATCCGGCCTGGAAGTATACATGGGCTCCCTTGCCTTCTCTATATCTTCTATACCCTTGCCCTCGTCGCTCACACTTATCTCCACAGCATCTTCGTAGAGCTTGCAGACCATCTTCACCAAGCCTTTTTCATTTTCATATCCATGGATTATTGCATTTGTCACTGCTTCAGAAACTGCCGTTTTTACATCCGCAAGCTCTTCTATATTCGGATCTATTTGAGATACAAAAGCGGCCGCCACTACTCTGGCAAATGCCTCATTACATGATTTGCTGACAAACTCCAGCTTGACTTCATTTATTGGATTCATCCCTAATACCCCTTTACATTTTATTAATAGCTTCATCTATGCTATCATAAGCCGAAATTAATTTCATAAGTCCCGACATTTCAAAAATGCGCTTTATCTTATCGTTAACACCTGCTAAAGCCATTTTTCCGTTTAACTTCTGTATATTTTTATATCTTCCCATAACCACTCCAATTCCCGAGCTATCCATAAAAGTAACTTTTGAAAAGTCCAAAACCATGTTTTGGGTTGTGGACTTCAGCATTTCAGCGTCCAATTTCTGCCTTATGTATTCGGCGGTATGGTGGTCCAATTCACCGTTTAATGTTGCAACTAAAGTATTTCCCCTGTTCGATAATTTTATATTCAAGCTTATCCTCCTCCACTGTCAGTTGTCCTAACCTTTATTCTTCCAAAACATTATTTCCCCCTTCAAAGAATATTGTAAAGTTTTGCAATATGGGCAAAAAAATATCGACAAACCGCATCAGAAATCAACATTAAAATATTAATTCCGTTGCAATTTGTCGATATTTTTTATTTTAAAGCTGTTTTCCTTTATTTAATCCTCGGTCAGACCTGAAGTAACAAGATCAATAAGCTCATTTACAGCCCTGTCCTCATCTTCGCCCTCCGCACCTATTACAACCTCTGTACCCGGTGCAACAGCTAAAGACATAAGTCCCATTATGCTCTTGGCATTTACCTTTTTTTCTCCCGCCTTAATCCAGACACTTGAAGTAAACTTCCCTGCAGTTTGTACGAAAAGTGCTGCCGGTCGCGCATGCAGTCCTTCCGGATTAGTTATCGTAATAGTCTTCTCAACCATTTTCATAACTCTCCTTTCTTGTTTCTTAAGCTCTCAGCAATCTTGTCAAGCTTTCTCAATCTATGATTAACTCCAGACTTTCCGAGGGGGGGGCTTAGCATTTCTCCAAGCTCTTTTAAAGTGGCATCACTGTAATCAAGCCTCATTTTTGCTATTTCCCTGAGATTTTCCGGCAGTTTGTCAATGCCAAGATTATCTTTAATATAGTTGATATTCTCGACCTGCCTTACCGAAGCATCGACTGTCTTTTGAAGATTTGCCGTTTCACAGTTCACTATTCTGTTGACATTGTTCCGCATTTCTTTTAAAATCCTGATGTTTTCAAGCTCTAAAAGCGCAGAATGGGCTCCGATTATATTCAAAAAATCAACAATGTTTTCCCCCTCTTTGAGATAAACCACATAGTTTCCTTTTCTCTTTGTAACCTTTGAGTTTAATTTAAAACTGTCCATCAACTCACTGACTTCAGTTGCCAAAGTCATGTTGTGGCAGGTTATCTCCAAATGGTATGTCTTTTCCGGGTCACTCATTGAGCCTGATGCTAAAAATGCACCCCTAAGATATGCCTTTTTGTATTCCTTTTTCTTCATAAGTTGAGCATAGGGTACATATTCCACATTTTCGGACACTTTAATGTTAATATCCTCAAGCACCTTCATAAGACCTTTCGATGAAGTGAGCACGATGATATATACAATATTTTTTTTAAGTTTATGGCTCCTTCTTATGCTTATCTCGGCGTTAATCCCATACAAATCCTTAATCTGCGAAAACACTCTTCTGGCAAATGCAGCATTTTCGGTTACAAGCCTTAAATTGATGTCATTGGTATTAACAGCCTTTATAAGCCCGCTTATTCTCGCTGCGGCAGCAAGCTCAAACATGCTGCTTACGCGCTCCATCTCAATTCTACACAACTCATTTTTAACTGCAGATGAAAACGACAAGGCGGACACCTCATATAATAATTATTGCTTTTTTATGAAAGCTACAAATCGCACACAAATTATACCCTATATCACAATAAATTTCTAGTGTTTTAGCTATATTAATTGCATTACATCCTCAACATAAGCCCTAAGTATCTCTGCCACACTCCACGCCTGGGCAAAGCATCCTCTTGGTATCAGCGGTTCATTGCCGTCAAATATTTCTGAAATGGAACCGAGACAAGCATCTTCAAGATGGTCCTTAAATGGCTCAATAAACCTCAATGCCATTTTCTTGGCTTCCGGCGAATAGTTATTTACCTTAAGGTATGCAGTTATAAAGTGCCCCAAAGGCCATGTCCACACCGTGCCTTGATGGTATGCTCCGTCCCTTCTGTATTGGTCGCCAACATACACTCCCACATATTCCTTTTCTTTAGGAGATAGACTCCTTAGCCCATAAGCAGTATAGAGCTCTTTTAAAACCGTGTCTACAACACTCTTTGCCTTTTCTCCCTCTATTATCGGATAGGAAAGACTTACCGCCAATATCTGATTGGGTCTTACCTTGTCATCCTTATAGCTTTCTGTCAGACAATCATAAAGACACTTTTTATCCTTATTCCAGAAGCTGTCAACAAAAGACTTCTTTACTTTCTCCGCCATCTCATCGTACAATGTGTAATCTTCCTTAAAATGCTTGGAAAGCTGGGACATAACTTTTAAGGCATTGTACCACAGAGCATTTATTTCCACAGCTTTGCCATGACGCGGAGTAACCACCCAGTCACCCACTTTTGCATCCATCCATGTAAGCTGGGTATGCTCATCTCCGGCAGTAATTAGACAATCCTCATCAGCTTTTATATTAAAATGGGTTCCTTTTGAGTAAAATTCAATTATTTCTTTTAGCCCTTTATAAATATTCTCCTTTATGAATTTATAGTCATGGGTGTATTTTACATATTTGTTTACAGCTTCAAAATACCACAAAGCAGCATCAACGGTGTTGTATGGCGGCTCATGCCCGGCATCGGGAAACATATTCGGTATAAGTCCGTCTTTGACATATTTGGAAAATGTATAGAGAATTTCTTTTGCATCCTCAAAACGCCGGGTTGACAAAGTAAGGCCGGTAAGCGCTATCATGGTATCCCTTCCCCAGTCGGTAAACCATGGATATCCGGCAATTATGGTTTTTGCATTTGTAGATTCTCTATGTACGATAAAGCTGTCCGCTGCCAAAACCAGTCTTTTTGCCAGTTCATCCTTGTATCCGGCTTTATCTATAAGCTTTTTAAGCCTCTTTTTTTCTTTTTCTATTATCTTTTGGCCATCCCTATGGTTTATGCTTTTTTCTACAGTTGCAACAAAAGTAATACATTTTTCTTCCAAAGGTTTTATTTCAACATCATAATACCCGGGTATATAATGGTCCTCAGTTGAAGACAGGCCCCTTTCCCTTTCCACCGCATAATCCATATTGTAAAACCAGGTATCGTCAAGCTCCGTAAACTTTCCGTCACTAGAATACAATCTGATGTCAATATCGTAGCAGGAAGGCCGCAAAATTAAAACGTCCTTGTCAAACTTCCTGTAAAAACTCATATATGCCCTGCTGGAATTAAAATGATAATCCCTGAAGTTAACAAGAGGAGTAAGTCTTAAATTCGTTCTGCTTTTTCCGTTTATGATACGGTAAACTACCGCAACAGTGTTTTCACCGTACACCATGCATATTTCCTTTTCAATATAAACATCCCTCACTCTGTAAATGTACTTTGGATTAAAATCATATTCAAATCGCTCCAAATAATGGTATCCACTCATCGTGAAACCCGGAACCTCATAGGAAAACAAATTGAATGATTCATTGTCAATAGTAACGCATTCATCAATTTTGGACAATATCAAGTGCCTGCTTACAGGAGGTTTCAAAGCTGCTACCAACAGTCCATGGTACCTTCTGGCGTTTGAACCTATAATTGTTGAAGAGGAAAACCCTCCAATGCCGTTGGTCAAAAGCCATTCCCTCTGAATCCCTTGCTCGTAAGTTCTCCAACTTGATTTTCCAAAGTTCATGATCATTCCTCCGTATTTTTAGTTTTTATCCAACCATATTTTTAAACTGCTTGATTGCATTTACATAACCGGCTGACTTTCTATTGTCTTTCCCAAATGCGTTCTCTATAACCAGTTCCATGATAGTCTGTGCCAATCTTCTTGTATCATGCCTGATATAACCGTTATTTATGCAGACAAAGTCCCCTCCCCTTAGTTTTATTCCCAATCTATCCAACTCGTCAAAGTCAACTCCGACAATTTGCGCTCCATCCTCACTATACTTCTTTTTCAAAAGCTCCGGTATATCTGCGGTATTAAAAATGCAGTAATCAACAATTCCTTGAAAAGAGTGCCTTTCAAGTGCCTTTATATGATCGGAAACGGTATATCCGTCGGTTTCCCCCGGCTGGGTCATTACATTGCAAACGTATACCTTCAATGCCTTTGAATTTTTTATCGCCTCGCAAACACCGTCAACCAAAAGATTGGGAATTATGCTTGTAAAGAGACTTCCCGGGCCTAGGACAATAACATCCGCTTCCCCGATTGCTTCTATCACCTCATCCAAGGGCTTTACATTTCCGGGCTCCAAATACACCTTCCTGATTGCACATTTGTGAAAGCTGTTGTGACTGCCGATTTTTGACTCTCCGGCAACAACATATCCGTCTTCAAGCTCCGCACACAGTTTTATGTCCTCAAGAGTAACCGGAAGTACCCTTCCCTTTACTGCAAGAACATCACTCATTCTTTGGACAGCCTGTTCAAAGCTTGGAGAAATGCCATCCATCGCTGCAAGAAATAGATTTCCAAAGCTCTGTCCTTTCAGCATCCCATCCTGAAACCTGTATTGAAGCAGCTTTTCCATAATGGGCTCGGTATTGGCAAGGGCCATAATACAGTTTCGTATATCCCCGGGAGGAAGTATCCCAAGGTCCTGTCTCAAAATCCCCGAGCCCCCTCCATCATCGGCAACCGTAACCACAGCCGTTATATTCGAGCTGTAAGCCTTAAGGCCCCTTAGCATAGTTGAAAGGCCGGTACCTCCTCCAATTGCCACTATTTTAGGCCCCTTGTCAAGGATTTTCTTTTCATACGAGTAACTTTCTTTGTCTTTGCCGCATATCCCTTTTGTACCGTTTCCCATGTATTTATACATCATGTCAGTTGCAATAAGCCGAACGGAAGCAACAATAAAAATACATCCCGATATAAAAAGGAGTATCGAGCAAATTATGTCCAAAATGCCTTCCTGCTTATATGCCAAAAACATGCTTGCACCAATCAGGATAATTCCGAAAATGCTCAAAGGATACCATCGATATCCCGGAAGTTTTTTTTGCAGCCAATTGATTTTTTTCATTTTCGCTTGCTCCTGCCATCTTTATCTATATCTCTGTGGTCAATAAACACCCTGTGTTGCTTACCGCAAAGATACGAAAACAATGCTTCGGAAATAGCGACGGATCTATGTCTTCCGCCTGTACATCCCACTCCTATGACAAGCTGGGATTTCCCTTCTTTTATATAGTTCGGTATTAGAAAATCCAGTAAATCTTCGAGCTTGGTCAGAAAATCAGTGGTTTCTGCAAACCCCATCACATAATCCCTGACTACTTCTTCCTTGCCGGTTTTATTTCTCATACTGTCTATATAATAAGGGTTTGGAATGAACCTGACATCAAAAACCAGGTCACATTCAATAGGAATACCGTATTTAAAGCCAAAGGAAACAATGTTTACTATCATCCCGTCAAACTTCCTGCCCTCGACAAATATAGCCAAAATCTCTTCTTTCAGCTGCCTTGGCATAAGATTTGACGTATCAATAACATAAGTTGCGTTTTTTCTGACTTGGGACAGAATTTCCCTTTCGGTTTTTATACCCTTAACCAGTCTTCCCTCAGCCGCAAGGGGGTGAATACGTCTGCTTTCTTTATACCTTTTAATAAGCACATGATCCGACGCATCAAGGAAAAGAATCTCATAATCAATTCCCGCTTCTTTTAAAGCATTAAGCTCGGGAACAAGGTCATTGAAAAGCTCTCCCCCCCTAATATCTATAACAAGAGCTATTTTGCTTATTTTTCCTCTGCTTTTGACACAAATCTCGGCAAATTTGCTTATAAGCACAGGCGGAAGATTATCCACACAGAAAAAACCTATATCCTCCAAATATTTAACAACAAGACTCTTTCCGGCTCCGGAAATTCCCGTAATTATCAGTAATCTCATTTGTACCTCCCAAAATATCCGTCTGTCAGTGAGAATCTCTTTACCCTTCTCCAACAATTCTCACTTCTGTTTGCATCTCAACTCCAAATTTCATCTTTACCGTATTTTGAATATGCTCGATTAAATCCAATATATCCTTGGCTTTGGCATTTCCTATATTGACGATAAAACCGCAGTGTTTGCCGGAAACCTCAGCACCACCTATGCGATATCCGCGAAGTCCGCAATCTTCAATAAGCTTCCCCGCAAAATACCCTTCCGGCCTTTTAAAAACACTGCCTGCACTGGGCATCTCCAGAGGCTGTTTGTCCTGCCTTCTTTGGGTCAAATCATCCATCAAAGCTTTTATTTCTTCTTTATTTCCCTTTTTAAGCTTCATTGAAGACTTAATAACTATTCCGGAATTTTTCAGGATAAAGCTGGTCCTGTACCCAAACTGGTGCTCGTCATTCCGGATAACTTTAATCTCACCGTCACTATCCATAAATTCGGTTTCCACTACGACATCCTTCATTTCGCCTCCGTATGCTCCTGCATTCATAGCAACCGCCCCTCCCAGCGTCCCTGGTATGCCCGAGGCAAACTCAAGACCTGAAAGTCCGTTCTCATAAGCAACTTTTGAAATTTCGGAAAGAAGCACACCGGCACATGCAGTAATAATATCGTCTTTAACGGTAAATTCATTTAGATTATCGTATATTTTTATAACTACTCCTCTTATTCCTTTATCCCTGACAATCAAGTTTGTTCCGTTTCCCATAACAAACACCGGAACGTTTTCGCTTTTACAAAATTTAATAATTTGGCTCAATTGTAAAAAAGATATAGGAGTAACAAAAATATCCGCCGGCCCTCCAACCTTAAATGAAGTGTGATTCTTCATAGGTTCATCTAATTTAACATTCTCCGGACCGGCAATCTCCGCAATTCTCCGTACCAAAAGCTCTTTTTCCAATAACGTCAGCTCCTTACCAAACTATTTTACATTTTACAGTCCATACTATTATTTTACTTGAGCAGCACAGCATATAGAATTCAATATATTTATTTTATACAAAAATTAAGCTGACTACACTTTATTTCCTTTTGATTCTCGCCTTCTTCTGTTTAATATATTCATCAAGCTTGTCGACGGATGTATTCATAATGAGCTCGGAAGGCATATCTACCTCCTCTAGAAGCTTGTATATCCTGTCAAAACGTCCCACATCAAAACTGATATGAAAGTCGCTTCCGCACACTATCTTGACTTGCTGCCTCTTGCACTCTCTGGCAAACTCTTTGCAATTTTCCTCGGAGCCTTTTCTTGTCAAAAAAGAATGATTGTTTAATTCTATTAGTTTTCCGTTCTCCTTTGCTTCCCTTACAACCCTTTCTATATCTACCGGAAACTGCGGATTTCCCGGATGTGCAATTGCATCCACATAGGGATTCTTCAGTACATTTATCACGGCCCTGGTATGCTCTTCCATAGTTTTAGACTCAATACAAATATCATGAAAACTTGCAATGACAAAATCCAGTCTCCTCAAATACTCGTCAGGCATATCCAGGCCACCGGAATAGTCAATTATGTTTGCCTCCACTCCCTTTAGTATTCTTACTCCATATATTACCTCCGGTATAACCCTGAGATTGCCAAAGTGATAAAGATAAGGAGCTCCTTTCATAGCAGGACCGTGGTCTGTAATTGCAAACATTTCAATACCGTTTGCCGAAGCTTCTTTGGCCATTTCTTGAACTGTGCTGTAGGCGTGTCCGCTGGATATGGTGTGCGTATGTGTATCAACTACAAATTTCAAAATTATTCCTCCATTCATCAAGACATGTACATTACTCATCGGATGATTTGCTGATTTCTCCCAACACTCTTTCATTTAAAGCCCTGGCGGCATTGTAACCCAATTTCTTCTGTCTGTTGTTCAAAGCTGCCACTTCCACAATTATGGCAAGATTTCGACCCGGTCTCACAGGAATGGTAAGGCATGGAACATCGATTCCCAGTATCGTCTTATACTCATCCACCAAACCCAACCGTTCATAGTTTTTCTTTTCATTCCAGAATTCAAGCTGTATAACAAGGTTTATGTTTTCGGTAAGCTTTACCGAACCCACACCATATAGGTTCTTGACATCAAGTATTCCAACTCCTCTTATTTCAATAAAATGCCTTATAACGTCGGGAGCAGTTCCAAACAAGGTTTTGTCGGATACTTTTCTGATTTCCACCACATCATCCGCCACAAGCCTGTGCCCCCTCTTCACCAGCTCCAAGGCAGTCTCACTTTTACCGACACCGCTTTCTCCCAATATCAGAATACCTTCTCCATATACCTCGACTAGTACTCCGTGTGTTCTTTCCCTGGGAGCAAGCTCAACATTAAGGTAGCTGATTAAGGCACTCAATATTCTTGATGTGGTCTCCTTTGTCCTAAAAATCGGAATACCGTATTTCTTTGCGACTTCCAGCATTTCCGGGAAAATCTCAAGTCCTCTTGCCACTACCATGCAGGGAAAACCGTATTTAAAAAACTCATCTAATCTGGAATAGCGTTCTTCAGATGTCAAACCCGCAAGATAACTGGTCTCAACCTTTCCCACCATTTGTATTCTGTCAGTCCCGAAATGCTCCAGATATCCTACCAGCTGCAGCCCCGGCCTGTTTACATCTGTAGACTTTACCAGAATATCCTCCAATCTATCTGTGTCGTCTGTAATGAGCTCAAGCGAAAGGTCTTCCTTTAACTTCTTTAACGTAACCGAATACATAATTATTACCCCCTGCTATAAAAATATTTTTATCCTCCCAATATTACCTTTACATAATGTCATTGATAAAATTTTATGCTCAAAATCATCCGTAATTTATTATATTATATCATAGCAATAAAATAAACATAGGTGAAAAGATGCAAAAAGAGAATGGCAAATTATTCGCCATCCTCTTTAGACTTTACACTAAGTATTCTTTAGCAGGTTAAAACACCTGTTTGCGTTTAATCTATAGTACCCTTCTTCACCGGAATTACGCTTATAATTTTGAGTATGTATTTCTTAAATATCTGCAGATCTGTCGAATTCACAATCCCATCTTCATTTAAATCTGCTCTGGGATCATATCTTCTCTCGAGAATGCATTTTCTTATTAATCTAAAATCTGTTGAGTTAGCATTACCGTCATCATTTAAATCACCATAGCGAATTATTTGCACATTTTGAGGTACTTCAAACTTGTATAACTGTTCGTAACCTTTTGATTTAAACATAAAATAGTATATTCCCGGTTTAAGCTCGCCCAGATTGTAGCTCAGAACCTTATAGGTTATTACCTGCAGAGCCGGTCCCGTCCATTCCTCGATAATAGCTGCTCCCAAAAATGGAGCTTTCTCCGAGCCGTCCGGAAGATCTTCTTCCGGAGCTGAACCAACAGGATCATAGCTTACTCTAAAGCCCGTATGAGGAAGAGTAAGCTTGACATTGGCAACATACTCCCCATTCTCGTCAGGCACTACGGAAATTGATACTTCTTTGTCTTTGGGAATCCAATTCACATAACCCTCGGAAACTGCAAACTCAATTGCCTTGCTAAAGTTATTGCTTTTGAATATAAAGGAATAAATGCCTTTGTCGAGCTTGCCCAAATGATATTTCAAAGTTTCCTCAGTTATAACTGTAAAGGAATTACCTGTCCATTTCTCAATATCAGCCGAACCTACGAAAGATATTCTCTGGGTACCATCCGGCAAAGCACCCTTCTCAACCGCTACGACATCCTCATAGCTAACTCTGTAACCGGTGCTTGCGAACTTAATCTTTACAGTAGCAACATACTCTCCTGTGTCATCCGGTTTTACAGAAATCAACACATTTTCACTTCTAGGTGAAAACTTTACCCATGTGCCTTCCAATGTCTCAGCAAACGCTGCTGCCGGCAAAAAGGCAGTGACAAGGAGCAAAACAGCCAGTAGAAATGAAATTTTCGTTTCTTTTGCAGTTATAGTTTAAAAGAAAAATTACCAAAGGCAATAATA
>NZ_DAORXT010000009.1:0-51065 GCF_035371925.1 Acetivibrio sp.
CAATAGGTTTAAGAAATTTTATTTAGAACCGATACTTTTTGTGGGATAATCATAGTTTATATTGTTTGAAATATTATTAGAAAGATTTTTTCATCTTTTAGAGTGAAGGCTTCGTGAAATTCTGCGCAAAATAAATCTTAACATAAGGAACATCAACAGAAAAATTAATGCTCCCGTTGTGACTTTTTTTAAAGCAGGATCGGTTACTGTTTTAATAATTACGTTTTGAGATTCTTCTGAAGGCTGAAGTTTTTCAACATTTCTTGAAGCAACTGCATCTACCTTGCCAATAGTAACACCGTTTCTTTTAACTTCAACAAATCCGAGAACATCTCCTTCTTTTACAGGTGCCTCTATGTTTTGCTTAATACGACTTTCAATTTCATAATCGGTATTGCTTGAGTCATTGGGCAATAAGCATTTGAGTCCTTCCGACGATGCCAAAATGTCCAGGTTGTGATTGCCTTCGGCATTTGAAACAGGTACGGAAGTTATATACGAATTGGGCGCTATAACAGGCTGAAGGGAATAGTTTTTGAAACCGTATTCCAACAGCTGCTTGGAATATTCAAAGACCATGTCGTAATTTTCCACACCAAGAACTACGGCAATCAATTCTGTTCCTTCATCGTTCATTGCGGAAGAAACAAGATTGTTTAGAGCCCTGTCGGTATAACCTGTTTTTATGCCGGTTACTTTTGTAAAGTAGTCCGACTTGTATTTTGAGTTGCCGTAAAGCAGCAATTTGTTGGTAGTTCCGACGATAACCTCTTCGGAATGCTTGTTTGTAGGCGGTATTTTTATAAGGGTTTTTTGAACAATCTCCCTGAATTCAGGCATTGACATTGCGTACTGCGCTATTTTTGCAAGGTCTCTTGCAGTAGTGAGATGATTTTTTCCCTTTTCTCCGTTATCCATACCGCAGGGGTTTAGGAAATTTGAATTTGTGGCTCCAAGTTCCCTGGCTTTTTCATTCATGAGACTGTAAAATTCCTCGCGGGAGGAGCACAGGTTTTCGGCAATGACATAAGCAGTCTCATTGGCAGATCTCACCAAGAGGGCGTCCAGCAAGTACTTAAGCTCCAACTGTTCTCCGGCCAGCAAACCGACATGCATGCCGCCCGGACCTATATCATCTATGGCAGACTGGTTGACAGTCATCATTTGATCGAGGTCTCCCATCTCGAGGGCCAATATTGCAGTCATGATTTTGGTGGTGCTTGCGGGGTAAGTTTGAAGATCCGGATTGTGTTCGGCGAGAACCTGACCGGTTTTAGAATCTATCAAAATATAAGCTCGTGCACTAATTTCCAATGGTTGCGCTTCAACCATTATAAAGCCGGAAAGCAAAATGGTTGTTATAATAAAGAATAACATAAAGAATAGCAGTAGTCTTTTCATTATTTCCTCCAGTAAATCATGATGTTTTTATCAAATGGCAAAAATGAAGAAACCAACATTATTTTAAGTATAGCAAAAAGTGTTGAAAAAAGTAGAGGTATGTGAAAAAATCTGCAGGTAAATAAAGGAATGAGTATTTACATTTTTATGTCCAACTATTATTATATATATAAACAGTAATATAAGTATTTTACATATTACGACATTTAATGTAACCTAAAGCTGTCAATTACCCAGCTATAGGAAGTTATATAATTGTGATTGCATAGGGGGGAGATTTTTGTTAAGGGATTTTTTCAATCAGGAAGTTAATATGAAAAAAGGCGTAGTTGCTCTTATGATATTGGGATTGATTGCGACTACTTCGGTGACGGGTTTTTTGCTGGCAAATAGTAATGAAGATATAATTATAAGCAAGGCGAAAGACGCTCAACATACCCTGCAATCGGAAACTAACGGGGAAAAAAACAATGGAAATCCTGATGAGAAGCAAGAGGAAGAGCCTTTGGATGAGATAAAGGTATATGTTGTCGGGGAGGTTAACAAGCCCGGCGTGGTTACGCTGAAAAAGGGACAGATAATACAGGATGCCATTGAGCTTGCCGGAGGGCCTACTCAGGATGCGGATATTGAAAATATAAACTTGGCTTATGAGCTAAAGGAGAATGTTATGATAAGGATTATGTCCAAAAGTGAGAGGGTACAGCAAGGCACTGATGAAAACAGCACTATTGAGGCCGTTGCGGAGGGAAGTACTGAAGGAAAAAATGCCGCTGCAGGGGGCAGCTCAAGCAAGAGCGCTGCAGCAAAAACTGTCTCCGACAAGACGGACAACAGGAATTTAGGCTCAACTTCTTCAAAGAGTAATCAGAATGAGGCTGCTCAAGGAATAACCATTACCAAAGACAGCGGCGGAGCAATAGTAGGTGATAATGACAATGATAGTTCGAATAATAAAGCTTCAAACACAAAAATTAACATAAATACTGCAACTTTAGAGGAACTTGACACTCTTCCGGGAATAGGCCCGTCCACTGCTGCCAAAATAGTGGCTTATCGCGAGCAAAACGGTGAATTTAAAACAATAGAAGATATAATGAATGTATCAGGAATTGGTCAGAGCAAATTCAACAATATCAAAGACTTTATCACGGTAGACTAAGTGGCATCTGTTGGAATATTTGAAATGGTATTACGTAAAGCTCAATTTTGAAGTATAATTATTCTGAAGTATGCTTTACGACAAAAAAGCAAAGGGGGTGAATTGTCAGACTTAAGTATCTTTAAAGTCTGATAAGAGCGTTAATGAAAAGAATTTTAACGGCAATTATAGCTTTTTCAATTCTTGTGTTTGCAGCAGGATGCAGTCTTTCAGGAGGGTCAGGTACGGGGCAGGCCGGCAATGAACAACAGCAGCAAAACGATTTGGGTAACGGCAGCCAAATGCAGGAGGCAGATTTGGAGAAAGAATCTGAGAAAGACACTGAGGAGGAACCTGAGAAAGAGGAGACATTGACTGTAACAGTATATTTTGGCGACTTTCAATCGGAAAAGGTGGCTCCCGAGACAAGGACAGTGAAAGTAAAGGCGGGAGAAAGCATTGAAAAGGCTGTTTTTGAGGAACTTGCAAAAGGACCCAAGTCAGAAGAGTTGGATCCGGTCATTTCCGAGGGTACAAAGTTATTGTCGGTCAAGACTGAAAACGGAATTTGTACGCTGAATTTATCGAAGGAGTTCGTTGAAAATCATATAGGCGGTTCCACTGCAGAACTTATGACCATAAACTCGATTGTTGCTTCGCTTACGGAGCTTCCCGGGATAAACAAGGTTCAGTTTTTAATAGAGGGTAATGTCAGGGAGTTTTTTATCCATGAAGCACTGGATGCTCCTATTGGAAGAAACGAAAGTATTATTAAGAAATAGAAAGAAATAATGGATGGGCTGGCACACATGCCAGCTTTTCTAATTATTACCCGTCATTATGGGGATAATAATGATGTTTGTAAGTAAATAACCCAGTAGAATAAAAGTGGTTGGCAGGATGAAGGTATATATGATGAACTTTTTTATTTTCTTGTGCCTGAGTTTTCTGAACTTTTCCACTCTGGTTGTTCGCATATATTATTCCCTCCAATTAATACTAATCCACATTATACCACGAAATGGGTTGTTTTATTATTTCCGGGAAATCAAAATATTTACGGATTGAGGCTGTTTTATATATCCTTTGTCATCATTTTCTTAGTTTTCCCTAAATTATAGTTATAGCGCTGAAATTCCGGAGATGGAGGTTACTTAAAATTGACTTTGATTTTTTATAGTCATATACTAAAAATATGAAATTGGCTTTAAATGAAATTTAATGAAACGGAGGTATTAGTTTGAAGAAGTTTCTGTGCGGTTTTATAGTAGGTGGACTTGTGTGTAGTTTAGGGACTGTATTTGCGTCTACGATAACAAAAAACATAACTGCGCATTACAGCGTAAGCAAAATTATTATAAACGGTAAAGAAGCCCTACTCCGGATGAAGAGCCTTTTATAAGTAATGGGAGAACGTATGTGCCGTTGCGTTTTATAAGTGAAAATATGGGTTATAAAGTAACATGGGATGATAAATCCAAAATAGTGTTTATTGTGGAAGAGTCAGCAAAGGAAAAATATGTACTGAATTTGTTTGACCATATGCTTTATGAAGATGAAAAGGATGCCGAAAATGAGAAAAAGATTATAGATGTACTTAAAGATGAAGACTGGTCTTGGAAGAGGTTTTATGAAATTGAAGGCGGTCTGAGTATTGAGAGATTTGAAGATGACATTTATGAATTCAGAAAAGATTCAAGAGACCTTATGGAATGGCTTGTTAATGATTGCAAAAGCATAGATGTACAGAGTAAAATCAGGATAATGGCGGAATCTGATTTGGAGGTTGACGGCGCTGCAGCGGAATTATACTATGAGTACATAGTGAATTTGTTTGAAAAGTATCCGTTGGATTTTATAAAGGTGTTGGCGGGCAGCAATAAGGTAAGGGAAGAAGTCTATGAGGTTGCCGCTTGCGGAGGAATGTTGGAACTGAATGATGAGTTGGCGGATGAGAGGCTGGAGACCTTGAAAGGTTTATATAATAATGATTTGAGTGAGAAAGAAAGAGATGTTGTTGATAAACTGATTGATATTTTGTCGGCAAACTCGACAGGAAATAATTCTACACATTGATATTTCGGCGGAATTCGCGCTCAATTGAATTAATGCCAAAAGACACAGTATTATATTACAAAATGGGTTGTTTTATTATTCCTGGAAAACAAAGCAGTATTTAATGTGATTTTATGTATTTTTTCAGTAGTTGACATTGATGATATAAGAATATATAATATTTTTAATATAAATAATATTTCTATGTCGACTATGAAGAGAAGAGTAGACTGAGGGATTCCTTTAAGAGAGAAGGTATCGATGGCTGCAAGTACCTTTAAGGAGTTTCAGTTGAAGACCACCTCGGAGTTGAAACGGTGATTACGTTATAATCATAATGAGTACCAATTAGGGTGGAACCACGGGAGACACAGCTCTCGTCCCTTGCTTTTTAAGGGACGGGGGTTTTTTATTTGGTATCCTGAAGTGAAATGAAAGATGAAAAGCTAAGGGACTCTATGTCTAAGAGCTTTTATAATCAGTATAAAAGGAGGTATTTTATGATTAAAGTAACGCTCAAAGATGGAAGTGTTAAGGAATACAGTAAAGGGATTACAATCAAAGAAGTTGCAGAAAGCATAAGTGCAGGGCTTGCGAGGGTTGCCCTTGCAGGAGAGGTCAACGGCGAGGTGAAAGACTTGAGTTATCAGCTCGAGAATGATTGTACCCTCAACTTGCTGACCTTTGACGATGATGGGGGAAAGCATGCATACAGACATACCACATCCCATATCTTGGCGCAAGCCGTTAAGAGGCTGTATCCTGAAGCTAAGCTTGCGATTGGACCGTCAATTGAAAACGGTTTCTATTATGATTTTGATGTGGAAAAACCATTTTCGGTAGAAGATTTGGCAAACATTGAAAATGAAATGCAAAAAATCATAAAAGAGGACTACAAGCTTGAAAGATTTACTCTTCCGAGGGATGAGGCCATAAAGTTTATGGAAGAGAGAAACGAACCGTACAAAGTGGAATTGATTCGGGATTTGCCTGAGGGCGAAATAATTTCATTCTACAAGCAGGGTGATTTTGTTGATTTGTGTGCCGGCCCGCACATAGAATCTACAGGCAAGGTCAAAGCCTTTAAGCTGATGTCGGTTGCAGGGGCATACTGGAGAGGTAACGAAAAGAATAAAATGCTCCAGAGGATATACGGTACTTCCTTCAATAAGAAAAGTGAATTGGATGCATATATTACAAGGATTGAGGAAGCAAAGAAGAGAGACCACAGAAAGCTTGGAAGGGAGCTGGATCTGTTTGATATTTATGAAGAAGGTCCCGGTTTTCCTTTCTTTATGCCAAAGGGTATGGCTTTGAGAAACACTTTGGAGGAGTATTGGAGGGAAGAGCACAGGAAGGCAGGGTATCAGGAGATTAGGACTCCGATAATTTTGAATGAAGAGCTCTGGCACCGTTCCGGGCACTGGGATCATTATAAGGAGAATATGTATTTCACCAAGATAGATGAGGGAGATTATGCTATCAAGCCTATGAACTGTCCCGGAGGTATGCTGGTGTTTAAAAGAAAGCTTCACTCCTACAGGGATTTGCCTCAGAGAATGGCTGAGCTTGGATTGGTGCACAGACATGAGCTTTCCGGAGCTTTGCACGGCTTAATGAGGGTTAGATGCTTCACTCAGGATGATGCCCACATATTTATGACTCCGGAACAGATTGAAAGCGAAATTTTGGGTGTAATAAATCTAATTGACGACTTCTACAAGGTTTTCGGCTTCAAATACCATGTAGAGCTGTCCACAAGGCCTGAAAACTCCATGGGTTCCGATGAAGACTGGGAGAGGGCTACAAATGCGCTTAGAAATGCGCTCGAACAGAAGGGAATAAACTACAAGATAAACGAAGGAGACGGTGCATTCTACGGTCCTAAGATAGACTTCCACCTCGAGGACTCTATTGGACGTACTTGGCAGTGCGGAACAATACAGCTTGACTTCCAGATGCCTGAAAGATTTGATTTATCATATATAGGCCCCGATGGTGAAAAGCACAGACCGGTTATGATTCACAGAGTTGTGTTCGGTAGCATAGAAAGGTTTATTGCCATTCTCACCGAGCATTATGCGGGAGCTTTCCCTGTGTGGCTTTCGCCGGTGCAAGTCAAGATACTGCCCATAGTTGAAAAACAGCACGAGTATGTGGCTGAGATTAAGAAAGTATTGGAAGAGAAAGGCATTAGAGTAGAAACTGACTTGAGAAACGAAAAGATAGGCTACAAAATCAGAGAGGCGCAGCTTGAAAAGGTGCCTTATATGCTTGTAATCGGTGACAGAGAAATGGAAAACAGAGCTGTTGCGGTAAGGTCAAGAAAAGACGGCGATATGGGTTCCATGCCTCTTGAAGATTTTGTCAACAAGATTGTCGAAGCTGTCAAGAATAAAGAAAATTAATGGGATTTAAGAAAGAAGGCAAACTGAAGCAAGGAAAGCTTTAAGTTTGTCTTCTTTTTCTATTGTATTATAAAACACTGGTTTGTTTACCTCAGGATATGTTAAAATATATTTTGTATTTTCTAATCCATAGGCAATTTTTCCGTGAAATTTATGTCTATATTGTCGATATTAATTCAATAAGCAGGATTTAGAAGAGAAAATGCATAATATGTGCCATTATTAAACGATTAATTATAAGTGAGGGTAGTTGCTATGAGTAAAGCGGATGAGATTTTTATTAAGATGTGCAAAGATATCCTTGAAAACGGGATATCTTCTGAAGGAGAAACGGTAAGGGCCAAGTGGGATGACGGAACACCTGCCCATACAATCAAAAAGTTTGCAGTGGTTAACAGATATGACTTGTCGGAAGAGTTTCCTGTTCTTACTTTAAGACCGACAAATCTGAAAGCTGCAATCGATGAACTGCTTTGGATATGGCAAAAAAAATCGAATAATATAAAAGACCTTAACAGCCACATTTGGGACAGTTGGGCTGATGAACAGGGCTCGATAGGAAAGGCATACGGTTATCAATTGGGCATTAAGCACAAATATTCCGAAGGGGAATTTGACCAGGTTGACAGGATTATCTATGATTTAAAGCATAATCCCTATAGCCGAAGGATTATTGCCAATATGTACAACCATAGCGACTTGCACGAAATGAACCTGTATCCTTGCGCATATAGCATAACTTTTAATGTTACCGGAAGAAAACTGAATGCAATACTTAATCAGCGTTCCCAGGATGTTTTGGTGGCAAATAACTGGAATGTGGCCCAATATGCAATTTTGGTGCACATGTTTGCTCAGGTGTGCAATCTGGAAGTGGGAGAGTTTGTGCATGTTATTGCGGACGCACATATTTATGACAGGCATATACCGCTTATAAAAGAACTTATACAAAGAACTCCCTATCCTGCGCCGAAGCTGTGGATTAATCCCGAGAAAAAGGATTTCTATGACTTTAAGGTTGAAGATTTTGTACTGGAAGGCTATCAGGCCGGACCTCAAATAAAAAACATCCCTGTTGCCATCTAGAGAAGGAGGACAAGATGAAAGCCATTGTTGCGGTTGATTTGAATTGGGCAATCGGATGTAAAGGTAATTTGCTTGAGCGTATTCCCGAAGATATGAGATTTTTTAAGCAGATGACTTTAGGCAAAGTTGTAGTAATGGGAAGGAAGACCTTTGAATCGTTGCCGGGGAAAGAACCTTTAAAGGATAGAGTAAATATAATATTAAGTAAGAGCGGAGATTTTGAAAATGACAAGATAATAGTGTGTCCTTCTCTTGACGAGCTTTTTTGCGAGCTTAAGAAGTATAATTCCGACGATATTTTTATAATAGGCGGAGAAGCTGTGTACACACTGCTGTTGCCGTATTGCTCCGAGGCCTATGTTACTAAAATTGACAATGAGTATCCTGCAGACAAATACTTTCCAAACCTGGATGAAATGGGAGAATGGGAGCAGGTATCCATAAGCGAGGCGAAGGAGTATAATAATATTCGGTATAGTTTTTTGAAATATGTAAATAAAAGTCCAAAGGTGCTATAATAAAAATATTATAAAAACTATTGACAAATAGACCATCATCTGATACTATTTAGGAGGTAAAAACAAAGAAGAAGTTATCCACTTCTCACCTTACGAACTTTATTTTGTAGGGTTAATACTTAAGTTTACTGTATTGAGGCTACAGTACGTGTATTAATAATGTGAGGGATAAGTGAAGTGGATCATTTTAATGATTCACTTTTTTTGTATTAAATAACAAATAACGCGAATCTCGAAAGCCCGGAGGTGTTTTTTATTAACAAAAACGATTTAATGATCAATGAGCAAATAAGAGATAAGGAAGTAAGATTGATTGATACTGATGGTACAATGTTGGGTATTATGTCTTCAAAAGAGGCACAGAAGCTTGCGAACGCCAAAAACTTGGATTTGGTCAAGATAGCCCCTCAAGCTGTACCGCCTGTGTGCAGGATAATGGACTACGGCAAGTATATGTTTGAGCTTGCCAAAAAGGAGAAAGAAGCTCGCAAGAATCAAAAGGTGATTAATGTAAAAGAGGTTAGGCTGTCTGCTTTAATTGAAGACCATGATTTTAACTTTAAGTTGAAGAATGCGGTGAGGTTCTTAAAGGATGGAGACAAGGTTAAGGTCAGTGTCAAGTTTAGAGGCAGAGAAATGAACTACACCTCATTAGGTCAGCAGGTACTCGAGAAATTTGCGGAAGCAGTTCAAGAATTTGCTACTGTTGAAAAAAAGCCTAAATTAGAAGGTAGAAATATGTTTATGATTCTTAATCCTAAACAGTAATATAGAATTTAAGGAGGAAATCTTATGCCTAAGATAAAGACGCACAGCTCTTCGAAGAAGAGATTCAAGTTGACCGGTACAGGTAAGGTTAAAAGAGCAAAAGCTTATAAAAATCACATTTTGACGAAGAAAACTTCAAAAAGAAAAAGAAACTTGAGGAAATCAGCGATTGCGTCCGATGCTAATGCATCAGTGATCAAAAAGTTGATTCCATACAAGTAAAAAAGGAGGCGTGTGACCATGGCGAGAGTAAAAGGTGGGGTAAGAACCCGTGCAAGACATAAAAAAGTATTAAAGCTGGCAAAAGGTTATTTTGGTGCTAAAAGCAAGAATTTTAGAATTGCAAACCAGGCGGTAATGAAATCACTGGTTTACGCATACAGAGATAGAAGAGCTAAAAAAAGAGATTTCAGACAGCTTTGGATTACAAGAATTAATGCAGCAGCAAGAATGAACGGTTTAAGCTACAGCAAATTTATGAACGGGCTTAAGAAATCAGGTATAACTTTAAATAGAAAGATGCTGGCTGAAATGGCTGTAAACGATGCAAATGCTTTTGCACAGCTGGTTGAGAAAGTTAAAGCAGCAAAATAATTCTATATAAAGAATAAAAAGAGAGAGATAAATCTATATAAACAAAAAGTAGTAAATATAAAAATATGAAATTATAGAAAGGGGAGCTTTAATGGGCTCCCTTTTTTGATATAATAATTTGGACATTTTATTTTGAGGTGAGGAAATGAACTACATAAGCAGTGTACAAAATCCGGTTATAAAAGAAATAAAATCCTTAAAGCAGAAGAAGTACCGTGAAGAAAAAAATATGTTTTTTATCGAAGGCATAAGATTTATGGAAGAGGCACTAAAAGAAGAAGTTCAGATACACAAAATTCTTGTTTCGGACAAGCTTGGCGATACAAATTCCGGCAGGGAAATTTTAGATAAGGTGAATAGCGGAGGATATTCGGTTTTTGCGCTGCCTCATAAACTTTTCACGGAAATTTCGGATACTCAAAATCCCCAAGGGATACTTGCAGTATTGGGCATAAAAAACTATAGCATTGAAGATGTTTGGGATGCGAAGAATTTTTTTATAGTTTTAGATTCGATTCAGGACCCCGGAAACATGGGTACAATAATTAGAACCGCCGATGCAGTGGGAGCGACAGGTGTAATAGTATCCAAAGGATGCGTGGATGTCTACAATCCCAAAGTTCTAAGGTCCACCATGGGCTCCATATTTCATGTACCGATATGTTTGAGTGAAGATATTATAGAAACAATGGAGAGTATGAAAAAAAGAGGAGTTACGATTTGCGCCTCCCATCTTGAAGGCAATTGTGATTATTTTGACCTTGAGTATAATAAGAATATTGCAATTGTTATCGGAAACGAGGCAAACGGTATAAGTGAAAATATAAAAAATTATGCCGATATTCTAGTCAGGATACCTATGCCGGGAAGGGCGGAATCACTGAATGCATCGGTGGCTGCGGGCATATTAATGTATGAAATTTTGAGAAAAAATAAAGGTAAACAGTAATTCTGTATAAATTTTATTTGTTAAATCATTCATTTAGTGGTATACTTATCTATAGCAGTTCTTTTATCCAATATATTTTATGGCACGTATGTTTTGAAATTCTCTATTTGGCATATAATAAAGTATGCTCCTATGACAAATTCTTTTTTATGTTAATATTTGCAGAAAATGAACCTCAAAATATCAAAACAGGAGTTGATAGATGCAGATGCAACTATACATTTTATATCTTTTAGGTTTATCAGCTATATTGTTATGTTTGATTTTATTGGTGGTTTTTTCGAGGTGCGATGAGAGACAACGTCAAATAAAAGTGCGGGATGCATCTTTGACTTTTGATGAACTGGAAGCGTATGCAAAAGAAATAGCAATTGAGCATTCCGTATCCGGGAAAAAGAGTATGTTTTCCTGGCCAATACCCAGGATGAATGATAATTACAGGTATATAATGTCCGTGTATAGAGAAATGAATGAAGATGTACAGAAGGGTATCAGCACTACGCCTGCTGCAGAATGGCTTTTGGATAATTTTTATATTATAGAAGAGCAGGTAAAGAGCTTAAGAAGAGATCTTACAAAGGAGTTCTATTCAAAGCTTCCTGTGCTAAACAGCGGACACCTGAAAGGTTATGCGAGAATATACTCCATTGCTTTGGAGCTGCTTTCTCATACCGACGGCAGGATTGATGAAAAAGTGCTGATTAATTACATAAAGGCATATCAATCCAATAATGTGCTCACAGGAAGGGAATTGTGGGCTTTTCCTATCATGCTCAAGCTTGTACTTATAGAAAAAACGAGATATATTTGTGAGAAAATCGCAAAAGCTCAGGAGCAGAGAAGGAAAGTAGAAGAAATACTGAAGGACTTCGATGAAAATATTGAAAATACTTACCAACTTATAACTGCCATAGATAACGAGCTAAAGGGAAAATACGAGGTAAATTCGGCTTTTATCGAGTATCTTGCATACAAATTCAGAAAAATGGGCAGAGCATATACCCATGTTTTGCGTTATATAGACGAAAGACTTGCTGAAAGCGGTACAACCGTTGATGCTATTACCCATAAAGAGCACAATGAGCAGACGGCAAGCAAAGCATCCATAGGCAATTGCATAATGAGCCTGAAATTTATTTCAACTGTAAATTGGGTGGATATTTTTGAAAATCTCAGCAAAGTAGAGGAAATTTTAAAAGAAGATCCGGCAGGTTTTTATTCTTTGATGGATTTTGATTCGAGAAACTACTATAGAAGCAAAGTGGAAGAGCTGGCGCTAAGATACAATGTTTCTGAATCCCATGTTGCCAAAAAGGCTGTTGAGCTTGCGCAAAATGCTATAGAAAACGGTAATTTGCCTGATAAACGTCTGGCCCATGTAGGATATTATCTTGTCGGAAAAGGCATTTGTGAGCTGGAAAAGGAAATAGGTTATGAAAAAAGCTTTAACAGAAGGATGATTGAGAGGATAAAAGACCATCCTGCATTATTGTATTTTGGATTTATCGGGTTTATAACTCTTTTGCTATTGGCATGCGTGGTGCAGTACTCCTTTTTCGGTACTGAAAACTACGGTGCTGCCTTGGCAATAGTTGCGTTGGTGGCGGTCGTTATTCCTGCAACGGACATTGCAGTCAATTTTGTAAACTGGATACTGAGCAGGGCAATAAAACCTTCGGTGCTGCCTAAACTTGACCTTGAGAACGGAATACCTGAAGAGTATGCTGCAATGGTTGTTATACCTGCTTTGCTTTCGGATGAGAACAGGGCAAGGGAGCTGATTGACAACTTAGAGGTGTATTATCTTGCCAACCGGGAGAAAAACTTGTATTTTTCCATTGCCGGAGATTTTAAAGATGCTCAGAGCAAAGAAATGGCCGGTGACAAAAAAATAATTGATACGGCTCTAAGTAAAATTGCGGAGCTTAATGAAAAGTACTGCAGGAAAAATGAAGACGGAAAAAAAGATGCTCCGGATATATTTTATTTCTTCCACAGGCATAGGCAGTTTAATGAAAAGCAAAACAAATGGATGGGATGGGAAAGAAAAAGAGGTGCACTTCTGGAGTTTAATGAGGTCCTTTTGGGCTCAAAATCTACTAGTTATTCAATAATGTCCCATGATGTGTCAAAGCTCCCGAAGGTAAAGTATGTTATTACTTTGGACGCAGACACAATATTGCCTTTGGGTGCGGCCAAAAAGCTGATAGGCACCATGGCTCACCCTTTGCACAGGCCTGTGATTGATGAGCAAAGGGGAGTAGTAACAGAGGGCTATGGGCTTTTGCAGCCAAGGATAGGGTTTGATATAGAGAGCGTCAACAAGTCGCTGTTTTCAAGAATATTTGCCGGCGAGGAAGGGATAGACCCTTATGCCAGCGCTATTTCGGATGTGTATCAAGACCTTTTCGGAGAAGGTATTTTTACCGGTAAAGGTATATATGACCTTGAGGTTTTCCAGAAGCTTTTGAAAAATGCCATACCCGATAATACCGTACTGAGCCATGATTTGCTTGAAGGTTCATATGTCAGGGCGGGGCTTGTGACGGATATTGAGTTTATTGACGGTTATCCCTCAAAGCTAAACTCATATGCCATGAGGCTTCACCGCTGGGTGAGGGGAGACTGGCAGCTTTTGCCGTGGCTTCGTGGTAAAACGAGAGACAGAAAGGGAAATAAGATAAAAAATCCTCTGTCGTCAATTTCGAAGTGGAAGATACTGGATAACCTTAGAAGAAGCTTGGTGGCACCTACGTTAATGCTGCTCATTGGCTTGGGTTTTAGTGTTTTGCCGGGAAATCCGCTTTTCTGGCTGGGGGCTGCCCTTATAACCATATATTTTCCGCTAATTACGGGAAGTATAGACTATATTGTGTCAAAACCTTTTGGGGCTATTACTTCAAAGAAATACAAGCCTGTTATATGCGGCTTGAAAGCGTCCTTTTTGCAAATGACACTGCAGTTTGTCTTCCTGCCCTATAATGCATGGCTTATGGTGAATGCAGCAGCATTGAGCCTTGGCAGGGTTTTGTTTACAAAAAGGAATATGCTTGAGTGGGTAACCGCACTGGATGCCGAAAGAGGACTTAAGAATTCGCTTAAAGGCTATATTTTAAAGATGAAGACGGCAGTGATTCAGGCCTTGATTGTTGTTGCTCTGGCGTTTGTGTTTAAACCCGGTTTTGGTGCTACAATATCTGTTCTTCTGTTTGCCGTATGGGTATTATCGCCTTTTATAGCTTATTGGGTAAGCAAAGAGACGGTTTACAAAGCAGAAACCTTAAACGATGAGGAAAACTTGGAGCTTAGAAGGATTGCAAGAAAGACGTGGAGATATTATGAGGAGTTTGTAAACAGAAGAAACAACTATCTTGCACCGGATAACTTCCAGGAAGATCCTCCAAACGGTATAGCATACAGGACATCACCCACCAATATCGGATTGGGTATGCTTGCAGCCCTCACAGCAAGGGACTTGGGTTATATAGGTACTCTGGAGCTTTGCGATATAATCTCCAGGACCATGGATACCATAGAAAAGATGGAAAAATGGAACGGTCATCTTTACAACTGGTATGACACGCGGACATTGGAATGTTTGCGTCCGAGATATATTTCTACGGTTGACAGCGGAAACTTTGTCTGCTATCTCATAACTTTGAAAGAAGGCTTGACGGAGTATTTGAACAGACCCCTTGAGGACAGGGCGTTTATTGACGGAATAAGGGATACGGCAAGTCTGATTGCCAATGAAACCGAAAACCCTTACAGGGATGTCTCATGCCTTGAAAAGTGTATTGTAAATGCAGAAAACAAAAGCTATGTAGATATTCCGTGTATGATGAAAGCGTTGACAGAGCTTTCGGAAAACGCGGAAAAAATTAAGGACAGCAAAGATGTGTGGAAGGCAAAGGTTGACAGCATGATAGAGATGCTGAAAATCGAGCTGTACACCTATATGCCTTGGTGCGACATGACTAAAGAATTATCCGAAGCTTTTGAAAACAGCGAAGCCAATATAAAGGAGTCCTTTGAAGGTATAATAAAAAAATTAAATTCTAATTTCTCTCTTAAGGCTATGCCGGCTGTATACAGGGAATCAATCAGAGAAATTGAAAAACTCAAGAAAAAGATTAAAGATGGGCAAAAAAATGCAGATGTGCTTAACAGGCTCAAGGAAGCTTTAGAAGGAGCGGCAGAAAATGCGGACAAACTGGTAAAAAGATATGAGGATTTGATAGACCGGATAATTAAAATTGCAGATGAGACAGAATTTGCGCATTTGTATGATAGAAAGAAGCAGCTGTTTTCCATTGGATACAATATTGAAGAAAATGCCCTTACAAATTCATATTATGATTTGTTGGCTTCTGAAGCAAGACAGACCAGTTACATTGCCATTGCAAGAGGAGAGGTGGATCAGCAGCACTGGTTTAAGCTCGGCAGGACTCTTACCCAGATAGACCGGTATAAGGGAATGATTTCGTGGAGCGGAACCATGTTTGAATACTTTATGCCTTTGCTTATTATGAAGAGTCCTAAAAACACTCTGCTGGACGAAACCTATTCCTTTGTAGTAAGGAGCCAGAAGAAGTATGGAAAGCAGAGAAACCTGCCCTGGGGAATATCCGAATCAGGCTTTTATTCCTTTGACATAAATCTGGATTACCAATACAAGGCCTTTGGAGTGCCGTGGCTGGGCCTTAAGAGAGGACTTGTTGAGGATATGGTGGTTTCTCCTTATGCAACCATGCTGGTTCTGCCTGTAGTCCCTAAGGAAGCTATGGATAATTTAAAGAGACTAATTAAAGAGGGGGCATATGGACCTTATGGTCTGTATGAAGCAATTGATTATACCCCCGACAGGATTCCTTTGGGGCAGAAAAAGGGTATTGTAAAGAGCTATATGGCTCATCACCAAGGCATGAGCATATTGGCCTTAAACAACTATTTTAACGACAATATAATGCAAAAAAGGTTCCATGCCGACCCGGTAGTGGATGCTGCAAAGCTTCTGCTCATGGAAAAAGTTCCGTCAAATATAGTGTTTACAAAAGAAAACAAGGAGAAAATACTTCCGTTCAAGGATGCTGTATATGATGAGAAGGATTGCTTTAGGGAGTTTGCTGTTCCCGATCCTGTGCTTCCAAAAGCCCATATACTTTCAAACGGCAACTACTCGGTTATGGTTACCGACAGAGGTACCGGCTATAGCAGATGGAAGGGCCTGGATGTAACCCGGTGGAGGGAAGACGTAACCTTGGACAATTACGGTATGTTCTTTTATATAAGGGATGTGGAGAGTAATGAAGTGTGGTCGTCCACCTTTGCGCCGGGACGTAAAAAACCCGATGAATACAAGGTTGAATTTACTTCGGGAAAAGCCAAGTTCTACAGAAAAGACGGAGATATTGATACTTTGACGGAGATAGTGGTTTGCGCCGGTGAAAATGCGGAGATTAGAAGTGTTACGTTGACAAATCACGGGTCGGAAAGCCGTGTTATGGAGACTACCAGCTATTTTGAACTGGTTTTGTCCGGACATGGTGCGGATATTGCCCACCCGGCTTTTGGAAATTTGTTTATCAGAACGGAGTTTTTACCGGAACATAACTGTCTGATTGCCAGCAGAAGACCGAGATCGGAAAAAGAAAAACCGGTATGGATGATGAATACCGTGGTTTTAGAGGGAGAAGGGGTTGGAGGCTTGCAGTATGAAACCGACAGAATGCAGTTTATAGGAAGAGGCAGAAATGTGTCGGAACCGATTGCGCTAGAGCCTCACAAGCCGCTTACCAACTCTGTGGGGGCGGTACTGGATCCGGTTATAAGCTTTAGGCAGATGGTCAGGATTGACCCCGGAAAGTCAATAAAAATATCCTATGTGACTGCAGTGGCAAATGAGCGGGAAGCTGTAATGGAGCTGGCTGCGAAATTTAACAGCCCAGAGGTTATAAAGGATGAATTTAGCATGGCCATCACAAAGAGCCGTGTGGAAGCCAGATATTTGAACCTTGATACGGAAGAAATCGAACTGTATCAGGATATGATTTCCCATATACTGTTTCTCAGCCCTCAGCAAAAGCAGAAGCAGAAATGTATAATGAACAACAAAAAAGGACAGTCGGGTCTGTGGCCTTACGGTATTTCGGGAGATATACCGATAGTACTTGTCATGCTGGACAAATCCGATGACATAGATATTGTGAGGGAGATACTGAGAGCTCATGAATACTGGCGTTTAAAGAAATTGGCAGTGGATTTGGTTATACTCAATGAAGAGGAAAACAGCTACACCAACCCGCTAAATAGTTTGCTGATGGATATAATTGCCGAAAGTCATGCCCATGACCTGGTAAACAAACCGGGAGGAGTGTTTCTCCTTAAGAAAAGCAACATGCCTATGGAAGACATTGACTTGATTTGCTCGGTTTCGCGGATAGTGTTAAAAGGTAATGAGGGTGACTTAAAAGAACAGGTGAAATGTGCAAAGAGCATTGCTTTGGCAGAGTTTAAGCAATTTGACAAAAAGCCGTCAAGCTACGATTCCAGCCTCAAAAAGGATTTGGAGCTAAACTTTTTCAATGGTCTTGGAGGATTTAGCAAGGATGGCAAAGAGTATGTTATTTTCTTGGAAAACGGCCAGAATACTCCTTTGCCATGGATAAATGTAATTTCCAACCGGAGTTTTGGGTTTATCGTAACAGAGTCCGGTTCAGGCTATACATGGTTTGAAAACAGCCGCGAGAACAAGCTTACTTCTTGGTCAAACGACCCGGTAAGCGATACGCCGGGAGAAATATTGTACATCCTGGACGACCATACAGGCGACATATGGTCCGTAACGCCGCTGCCTGTGAGAGAGAAGGAACCATATATGATAAGGCACGGCTTTGGCTATACGGTTTTTAGTCATGCAAGTCATGGCATTGAACAGGAAATGGTGCAGTTTGTCCCGGTTGACGATTCGGTGAAAATTAGTGTGTTAAAGCTGAAAAACCAATCGAAGGAAAACAGGGAGCTGAGCCTGACATATTATATAAGGCCGGTTCTTGGAGTTAGCGATCAGTTTACTGCCATGCATATAAATACCGAGGCCGATAACGGTATGATTTTGATAAGAAACAACTATAATGATGAGTTTTACGGCAGAGTGGCTTTCGTTGATACTTCACTTAAGGCCGGTTCCATAACCTGCGACAGGAAAGAATTCTTTGGGGCTGGAGATATTGCAAGTCCTGAAGGAATAAAACGTGCATCGCTTTCAGGAACGATCGGTGCAGGTTTTGACCCTTGTGCAGCCATAAGTATCAATGTAAGCCTCAAACCTGATGAGGAAAAAGAAATGGTCTTTCTTCTCGGGGCAGGCAAGGATGAGCAGGAAGCAAAGCAGATTTGTGCAAAATACAAGAAGCTTGAAGAGGCAAAGAAAGCCTTGAATGAAGTGAAGAAATTCTGGGAGTTGAAGCTTGGGGCATTGCAGTTTGAGACTCCAAACCCGGCAATGGATATACTGCTAAACGGTTGGCTGGTGTACCAGGTTATTTCCTGCAGAATCTGGACCAGATCCGGTTTTTATCAGTCAGGGGGAGCATATGGCTTTAGGGACCAGCTGCAGGACAGTATGTCATTAACCCATATATGGCCGGAAGTTGCCAGAAATCAGATACTTCTCCACTCGAAGCACCAATTTTTAGAGGGAGATGTACAGCACTGGTGGCATGAAGAAAAATATAAAGGGACTAGAACAAGGTTTTCCGACGACCTTTTATGGATGCCCTATGCCACGGTTGAGTATATACGCATTACCGGGGACTATGATATACTTCACGAAATGACACCGTTTTTGGAAGATGAGCTGCTTAAAGAGTTTGAGGATGAAGCTTATCGTGTTCCAAGGGTATCCTCAACCGTATCGTCCCTGTATGACCACTGCATCAGAGCTATCAACAGGTCTTTAAAGTTTGGTGAGCATGGAATACCGCTCATTGGCTCCGGCGACTGGAATGACGGAATGAATACGGTGGGCAACAAGGGCAAGGGAGAAAGCGTATGGCTTGGTTGGTTTTTATATTCGATACTAAAGAGCTTTGCTCCGCTGTGCGAAAGAATGGGAGACAAGGAGCTTGCAAAAAGCTATCTGGATACGGCAGACCAAATTGTTGAGAATATTGAGAAAAATGCCTGGGATGGAAACTGGTACAGGAGAGCATATTTTGACAACGGAGTACCTTTGGGCTCCATCCAAAACAGTGAATGCCAGATTGACTCCTTGGCTCAGTCCTGGGCGGTAATATCCGAAGGAGGAGACAAGGACAGGATTGTTGATGCCATGAGTGCCCTTGAAAACTATTTGGTAAAACGGGATGAAGGACTTATAAAGCTTCTTACTCCTCCTTTTGATGAAGGAGAGCTGGAGCCGGGTTATATAAAGAGTTATGTGCCGGGAGTTCGTGAAAACGGAGGACAGTACACCCATGCCGCGGCCTGGGTTGTTATGGCCTTTGCAAAGATGGGAGACGGTGATAAAGCGACAGAGCTTTTTGACCTGCTAAATCCGATAAATCACTCAAGGACGCATATGGAATACTCCCGATACAAGGTTGAGCCATATGTTATGGCCGCAGATGTCTATTCTGTTCCGCCTCATACGGGAAGGGGAGGATGGACTTGGTATACAGGCTCGGCAGGATGGATCTATCGTGTGGGTTTTGAATACATTTTAGGATTTAGAAAGCGCGGGGAAACCCTTGAGATAGACCCGTGTATACCCGCAAAATGGACGGATTTTAAAATAAAATATCGCTATTATGATACTGATTATGTGATAGAAGTGAAGAACCCGGAAAAAGTAAATAACGGAGTCAAAAAGGTTGTTGTTGACGGAAAAGAGTTTTATGATAATAGAATTCAGCTTGTTAATGACAAAGGAAAGCATAGTGTGGAGGTTTATTTGGGAAAGCGGTAAGGTTTTTAGATAGACAATTAAAGAAAACTAATTTATAATTTTATTTGTAATTAAGCTTGGATATTTTTGCTTTCCGTATTTTGTTATTAACTTTTTTGAAAAAGGGAGGTCCATATGAAATATTTGCAGAAGGTTTTTAAGTTTTTGGAAGAACATTTTTTGCTTGTATTGCCATTGATTATTGCCGCTGCCATACCTCAAATCATTATAGGAACTGTGGATGACACACAAATGACAGAAGCTTTTGGTGAATTAGTTACAAGTGTTGAAAGCGGTGCTATAGATGCTTTTGAAGCATTGAGGATGGCACTTGAAGTTATGAAGCCTTTGTTTTTAGCAATATGTATTGCCAATGTTATATCTTTTCTGTTAAGCCTGTTTATTGTGCCTGCAACTTACGGTATGATAAACAAGGGGTTGGAGACGAATAAAGTCGATATTGGCGATTTCGTATCTCAAATGGGTATGAATCTGCCAAAGTATATTGTTTATACAATATTCAGTTTCTTTGTTGATATTGTATTGCTACTTATTTTAGGGCTTGTTATTGCATTGTTTGCGTTTATAATTTACAGTCTGCTAGGGGTTGGAACTGCAGCTGTGATACTGGGAATTGTAATTGCCTTGGCGGTTGGAGTAGTAATTTATGTAGTAATGTATGGTATAAAATGTGTTCTTTCATACTGGTTTCCGGCCATGTTGGTTGACAACATGAACGTTACTTCGGCATTTAAAAAGGCTATTGAGGTGGGAAGGTCGTATTTGTGGCAGACTATAGGAATTAGCTTTCTTATCTCGATGGCAAATTCCACTATAGTTGGTGCATTATCCGGTTTTGCCGATGCGTTGCCACATGTTGTACGCTCATATGTAGTACCTGTATTGATAAGCGTACCTTCGGGTTTGGCAAGCTTTATTATGATGGCATTCTATTTAGCGGTATACAGGGATAAGACCCGTGTGAAAGAAGAAAATGATAATGAAAATGTAATAGATTCGGGTGGGGAGTTTGTTTAATTTACAGGATGTTGTTGCCGGCTTCTGTATTCTGCGATAAGAAGGTCCACCATTCTCCCGTAGCTTCTTACTCCATCTTCCTGCATATTTGCCTTAAGGTAGGTGTTGTTTACCGAGGACGAGAAATCTTGCACGGGAGTATCGTATTTTGCCCAGTAGCTGTTTATAGCCTTAAGATCCCGGGTTACTCCTTCACTGAAGTTTTCTCTCAATTTAAAATATTCGTCCTGATTGTACCGGTATAGTGCATTAGTAGCATTTATCAGAGCCAATAAAGTTCCGGAATACTGAAAATCCACTGAAGGGTGGTTTTTGCAGGCAATATATGCTATAAAGTTTGCCTCATCCTCTCTGGCAAACCCAAGCTGGTGGGCCATTTCATGGCAAGTCGTAAAAGGAATTGATGTATGGGGTATGGAGATATTTACATTTGCCTCTCCGGTAAAGGGAAAATAAACCCCTTCGATGCCAAGATAGGACATTACTTCCGACAGAATTACACCTTTTGGTCTTCCGTAATTGTGATTAAGCTCCGGATATATTTCGGAAACGGCTTTATAACCCAAGTTTGCTCTTTTCAATGTTTCATTTATACCGGTTGAAAGCTTCATGACCCCGTTGCCGTCTTCTTCTACATATTTTCTAAGCTCGTTTGCGCGATATAAGAGGCTTTGGCATACATCGAGCAATTCATCTGTAGAAGCAGGGCTCGTATCATAATTGGCTATTTTGGCAAAAGGAAGCCTCTGATAGTTAATTCCCCACAGAAGCATGAAAGCGAAGTACAATATACTTACGGCGGCAAGGATATTGATTAGGGCGCTGCATAAAATTTTACGAGCACTTAAAGAGAATTTTACCATTCTGATAATTGTTTTTATGATGTAGAACAGTGCAAATAAAATAGACAGTATTACCAGTATTTCTGCAATGGATACAGGTATATAGCCCCAGACAAGGCTAAGAAGCTTTGCAATTGGTCTATAAACACCCATTGAGTAAATTCTCTCTGCAAGGCTGGGAGCCTTGGAGGAAAGAAATTGCAATAGATATGCTAGCGGAATAAGGAGGATAAAAAACAGTTTTTTATTGATTTTTCGTATATTCATACATCCTACCAGCCTTTAAAATGATTTTTAATATTGTGAACCCATGTCTTGATTAAAGAACTTCCAATCTCCTCTCAGTGTCTCATGGGCAAGCCCTTTTTCAAGGTATTTTAAAAATGTGTCACGGTCAATATTTACCGCACCTAAAGATTCAAGGTGTTTTGAATGAACCTGGCAGTCAATTAAAAGGAATCCTTTTTCCTCGAGCTTTCGGGAAAGGGCGATAAGTGCTGTTTTTGAAGCGTTGTCCATGATGGAGAACATGGACTCGCCAAAAAAACATTTTCCTAAAGATACACCGTAGAGTCCTCCTACAAGGGAGCCCTGATACCAAGTCTCGACAGAGTGGGCAAATCCCAAGTCGTGCAGCTTTAAATAGCTTTCAATAATGTCCGGAGTTATCCATGTATTGTCTTCTCTTAGTTTTGCGCACATGGAGATTACATATCTAAAGCACATGTCGAAGGTAACTTCATAGACCTGTTTTTTAAAAAATTTCTTCATGGATTTTGATACTTTTATGTCTTTTGGGAAGAGAACGCACCTGGGATTCGGTGACCACCACAATATAGGTTCGTCTTCCGAAAACCAGGGAAATATTCCGTTTTGGTACGCAAGGAGAAGACGCTCGCAAGACAGGTCTCCTCCTACAGCTAAAATTCCGTCCTCATTGGCCAGTGAGGGATGGGGAAAAAACAATTCCTCTGTAAGTCTGAAAACAGGCATCAATCATCACCTTTGGGCTTTTTGGTTATTTTAATTTCTCCGTCTGCAACATCTATTACTGCAATGCCGCCTTTGGAAAGCTCTCCAAAGAGAACTTCATCAACAAAGTACGTTTTTATTTTGTCCTGAACAAACCTTAATATTTCACGGGCACCGTAAACTGATGAAAGACCCTTTTGTGCAATCCATTTGTAGCATCTTGGCGTTACCTTGAGGTCTATATTCTTTGCCTTTAACTTTTCTTTAAATTGGTTTATGACTTTTTTGGCTATAAGCAGAGCCATATCCTCGTTGATATGGTTGAATACCACGATGTCATCAAGCCTGTTTCGAAACTCCGGTGAGAATATTCGATCAACTTCTTTTGTCATGGCACTTCTGTCGATATTTCTGCTGTCAAATCCTATAAGAGTCCTTCCGACTTCCCTGGCCCCGGCATTGGAGGTCATTATCAGTATCACATTTCTAAAATCCGCTTTTTTCCCGTTGTTATCTGTGAGGACAGCGTAGTCCATTATCTGAAGCAGTACATTGAAGATGTCAGGATGCGCTTTTTCGATTTCATCGAGAAGCAGTACACAGTGGGGCGACTTTCTTATTGCATCGGTCAAAAGTCCGCCTTCCTCATATCCCACATATCCGGGAGGAGCACCTATCAGCCTTGAAACTGTATGCTTTTCCTGATATTCGCTCATGTCAAACCTTAAAAGAGGAATGTCGAGAATCGAAGACAACTGCCTTGCAAGTTCCGTCTTTCCAACCCCTGTAGGTCCTACGAAAAGGAGTGAGGCAACAGGCTTTTCGTTTTCATTAAAGCCGGCCCTGGACCTCTTTATTGCTTGCACCACAGTGTCAATTGCGTTATCCTGGCCAAATATTGTGGATTTTAATTTTACATCAAGGTTTTTAAGCCTTGAAATCTCATCGCGGGATACACTCTGTATAGGTACCTTTGCAATTGAAGATACCGTACGCTCTATATCCTTGTTTTTTACGGTTATTATCCTGTCTTCATCTTTTGCGTGAAGGCGCACATACGCCCCTGTTTCGTCAATTACGTCTATTGCCTTGTCGGGAAGATGCCTGTCTTGTATATATTTTGCAGAAAGCTCTGCGGCAAGGCGCAGGGAGCTTTCGGTATACTTTACCTTGTGGTATTCCTCATACCTGTCCTTAAGACCTTTAAGTATTTTTACTGTGTCTTCAACCGACGGCTCAGGCACATCAATTTTCTGAAATCTTCTCGAAAGGGCCCTGTCCTTTTCAAAATACTTTTTATACTCTTCATAGGTTGTTGAGCCGATGAACCTTAGTGTGCCCTGCGTAAGAAAGGGCTTTATGATGTTTGACGCATCCATGGCTCCGTCGGATACGGCACCGGCTCCCACTATTGTATGGATTTCATCTATATAAACAATTGCTTTTGGCTGGTTTTGAATTTCATTGAGAACCCTTTTAATGCGTTCCTCGAAGTCACCGCGGTATTTGGTGCCTGCCAGCATGCTTCCCATGTCAAGATAATATATTTTGCTTCCTTTTAATGTTTTGGGGACCTTATCTTCCACAATCATTTTTGCTAAGCCTTCGGTAATTGCGGTTTTTCCGACTCCGGGGTCTCCCACATGGATGGGATTGTTTTTAAGCCTCCTGGATAAGACCTGAATGGTTCGCTCGAGGATATCCTCTCTGCCGATGAGGGGGTCTATTTTGCCTTTTCTTGCCTTTTCCGTAAGCTCAATGGTGAAATGCTGCAAGAAATCACTTTTTGAGGAATTTTGCTCATCTTCCTCATAGTATTCATCTTCATAATCATAGTCATAATCGAAGTCATCGTCGTACTGGTAAGCTTCGAGATAAGCCTCAGGTTCAAAGGATTTTAGGGTAGTATCGGTATTTTTGGGAACCAAGGATACCCCGTGGGAAATATATTTTAAGACGTCAATTTTCTTAATACCGTTTTTTTGAAGTATATAACTGGCAAAAGATTCTCTTTCCCCATAGAGGGCCACTATAATGTCACCTATGCGAATATATTCCTTTCCGGAGGCAATGCACTGATAGGCAGTAGATTGCATAACGCTGTTGACACCAAGGGATTCTATAGGCTCGTGGTTTTCAACAATGGTCATATTGCTGCTGAAAAAATCCAGTAAGTCCTTTTTAATATCTTCTATTTTACCGCCGCAGTTTTCTATTATATCTTTCCCCTCATCAAAAAACAGAGAAGCATAAAGAATATGCTCCGGCGTAAAAAATTCGTGTTTTTGGTGTTTGGCCTCATTATATGCTGCAATTAAAATTTTATTGGCTATATCATCTAATCTCATCATGGAGTCACCATCCCTTTTACAGATAAAGAAAATCATTTAGGTTTATGTAAAAATTACAAGCAATTATTCCGGCTCCATAATGGCTGCGAGCGGGAATTCTCTTTCGGATGCCAGTTTTTCCACCAATGCTATTTTTGTTCTGGCAATGTCGTAGGTATAAACCCCCACAATGCCTTTTCCCGTGCGATGCACATCAAGCATAATTCTTGTGGCATCGGCGGCAGTTTTATGAAAAACCGTTATAAGTATCTCAACAACAAAATCCATTGTTGTGTAATCGTCATTAAGAAGAATCACCTTGTACATTTTAGGCTTTTTGAAATCAAGGTTGGTTTGATTTTTAAGTATTGTCTTTTCAGCCATAAAAAGCAACTCCTATCATATAAAGCTTGCTTTTAATACATAAATCCTGCGTTTGTATATAACCGTCAATATACAATAGAATTATAACAAATACGTCTGCTTTAGTACAATAACTATCGGTTTATAATTCATGGAAAGTTATAGAATTTGATTAAAATGTGGAATATATATTTGAAATTAATCAAAAATAAATGTTGTAGATGACATTTAATTCGGAGTGGTTTTATTGGGCAAGGGAAGAATTTCAATATCCAAACATATCAAATTTGCGATAATTGGGCTGATTACCGGCATTGCAAACGGGCTTTTCGGCTCCGGAGGAGGAACAATCGCCGTTCCTGCCATGGTTTTGCTGCTGAAAGAGGAGGAGCATGTAGCCCATGCAACTGCCATCTCTATTATTTT
Organism: Acetivibrio sp.; assembly: GCF_035371925.1. Lineage (NCBI taxonomy): Bacteria > Bacillati > Bacillota > Clostridia > Acetivibrionales > Acetivibrionaceae > Acetivibrio > Acetivibrio sp. The sequence continues at coordinate 25,839 of NZ_DAORXT010000009.1, forward strand.
ACCTTTGACCTTGGTAAGTGCCTTTATTTACGTATCAAACAGCTATATCGATTGGAGCCTGACTATAAAAACCATGCTGGGAGGAATAGTAGGAGGGTATTTGGGTGCAAAGCTTCTTAACATCTGTCCAACCCGCATTTTGAGAAAAATTTTTGCAGTATTTATAATAGCAGCAGCTGTAAGAATGATAATATAACAAAAACAACAAGGAGGATAAATGCTTCTTTTTTTAATAGGACTTGCTTCAGGAATAATCAGCGGAATGGGAATTGGGGGAGGAGCAATTCTTATTCCGGCTTTGGTGCTGTTTGTTAATCCGAACCAGCACATTGCACAAAGTGTGAACCTTTTATTTTTTATACCTACAGCTGTAATAGCCCTTATTGTACATATAAAAAATAAAAGGGTTAACTTTAAGCTGACAATACCGATTGTAATTTTCGGGCTCGTCGGAGCATTTTTGGGCTCCAGATTGGCAGTATCGTTACCGGGAGTATCGCTAAAAAGGTACTTCGGAATATTTCTTTTGGTATTGGGCTTTTACGAAATGTTAAGAAAGGACAAGAAAAAAAACAAGGAACAGGAGAATAGGAATGAACATGCTTAAGAAAACCCTGTTCCGTTATATTGAGCTTTTACCTGTTAAATTGCTCTGTTGGGTCAATCGGTTTCGGCATGTCAACTTTTGGAAGCTCGGGCTGAGGATTTACAATATTCGGGACGGTGTTGGCGGATGGATTTAGGATATCGTTTCCTATACCGGGGATATTGTTGTTATTGTTATTGTTGAATCTTTGGAGACTTTCCAGTGCTTTGTTTTCAATATCCTCCACAGTGATAAGGCTGCTTTCGTCAATTTTTGAAAGCTTGTCTTCCCGAAGTTTATCATATGAGTTTTTGTCCTCAAGGCATTTATCAAAATCAATATCCAACTGCAAAGAAAGAAGGTATTCGTCGAAGACTTTTTCCATGCTTCCGAAGCTGTTTTCCAGCTTGACAAGATAATATACGGCTTTGTCTTCGGAGATTTTGGAGGAAAGCTCAGAATATTTTGCCGAATCAGTGCCATTTTCACCATATGGATCGATATTGGCCGAAGAAGTACCCAAGTTTTGGGTATTGCTTTTATTGCAGGCTGTGACTGACAATAGCAATGCAGCTGTGGTTGCAAAACATAATACTTTAAATTTTATTACGTTATTCATTGATGTTCCCCCTTTTGTGTTTGCTGACAAATCCAAGTCGTTTTAATTTTCCCATATAATTTTAGCAAATTTTTTTGATGGGCAATATATAAACAAAAAAAATATATTAGATTTGTTTAAATATAATAATATTAAATAATTTATACATTAGGGGCTTGGCATTTTTTGTGCAATAGGGTATAATAAAAATAATAATATTAATATATTTCGCATAGTATTATAACTATAAAACACGTTAATCTTTGCAATAAGTATCTCATCTTATCTGTTTCTCGTTCGTTTATATAAAGGGGTGGTGTTTCGTGGATGATAAAAAGGAAGTATTGAGCACGAGCAATGAAGGCGTCAAGAGTCTCATGGAAACTATAACATCAAAGATTTCGGTAGATCAGAGCAAGGAAATTCTGTCAAATTTGAAGGATAGCATAGTGGACAATATTCAAGAAAGGACAGAGAGAGCAGCCAACTTTATTCATTCACTGAAAAAGGATAAGATAAGAAATCTCGAAAGGCTTTTGGATGTTACAAAAAAGGATTTGAAAAAGTCCGACAAGAAGAACTATATTTATATTACAGAGGCTGGCAGGATGGTTGTTGTAGACAGAGATATGTGGGGAGAACCGTGCTCAGTTACTATAAAAGAGGGCAATAAAGTATTACTAAGGTTGGTTAAATTCTTTAATGATTATCCTTATTTGTTCCCGGTATTCAATGAAAAAAATTTGAATGGCGAAATCATATTCATGAATGACGGTGAGATATGGTATCGTGATAAAGATGTAGCGACTTTGGTGCTGTTTAAAAATGATAAACCGGATTTTCTGACGATAAATTTGGATAAAGTTAAAGGCTTAAAAGAAAATGAATTACTTAAGTATTTGGAAAATTGCAAAATCTTGTATCTTGAAAAAAGACTCAATGATTTGTTGCTGATAGAGAGAAAAGTTTCCATGGAGGATATTGTCAGAGTACGGCCGGGTTATGCAATATGCAAAAACAGCGAAAGGACATATACGGTGCTGCTGTTTGACCAGCTTAAGGCTTTGTGTGATGAATTTACATTAAGAAAGCTGCCGAGCTTGAGTGAAGCGGCCATGGATGTTCTTTTCTCCTTGGATATTGTAGAATACGCAAAGTCTAAAGGATATGCGTTTGAAAACTTTAAACAGGACAATGATTATATAGAGTATTGGCAGGAGATAGGCAGTAAAAGGGTATGTGTTATGAGATGTAAAATCTAAGCATTGCAAAAATATAGAAAAGGCGTATAATTTTATAAATATGGAAAAAGTCATATATTAGTGCGTCTGATTATAGATTGGATGCGCTTTTTTTACGCCAAAAATCTGTTAATCGTTTATTTTGCTCATTATGCATTTGTATAAAATTTTGTACTTATGTTGATTGTTGTAGCTTTTTCTAGTACAATATTAAATAATGTTATTATTTTGTGAGGAGAGTTGAGAAAGATGAGTAAAAAGGATGTAACCAAGGTAGTTTTAGATGAGGCGGATATTCCAAAGCAATGGTATAACATTTTGGCAGACATGCCCAACAAGCCCGCGCCATACTTCAGCTCAAAGACCGGCAAGCCAGCTACTGTCGAAGAACTTCAGGCAATCTTTCCGTTAGAACTGATTCAACAGGAAAATACCCAAGAAAGATGGATTGATATCCCGGAAGAAGTTAGAGAGATGTATCGTCAATGGAGGCCAAGCCCATTGTACAGGGCTAAAGCGCTTGAAAAGCTTTTGGGTACTCCTGCAAGAATCTACTACAAATATGAAGGAACGAACGCCACCGGAAGTCACAAGCTCAATACATCACTGCCGCAGGCTTACTACAACAAGGCTGCCGGCATAAAAAGACTTTCTACGGAGACCGGTGCAGGACAGTGGGGAAGTGCGCTGAGCCTTGCATGCAGTCATTTCGGACTTGAGTGTACGGTTTATATGGTTAAGGTAAGCTACGAGCAAAAGCCTTACAGACGTTCATTTATGAAAACTTTTGGAGCGGAAGTGTTTGCAAGTCCTACCAATCTCACCAGCAGCGGAAAAGCCATATTGGAGAAGGACCCTAATTGTACGGGAAGTCTCGGTATTGCCATAAGTGAAGCTGTTGAAGATGCGGCTACCCATGCTGATACAAATTATGCTTTGGGAAGTGTTTTGAATCATGTTTGCCTGCACCAGACCATTATCGGTCTTGAGGCCAAGAAACAGTTGGAATATCTTGATGAGTATCCTGATGTAGTCTTTGCATGCTGCGGAGGCGGATCAAACTTTGCAGGAATAGCTTTCCCCTTCTTAATGGACAAGCTTAAAGGAACGAACGTTAGAGCTGTTGCAGTTGAACCGACTGCATGTCCTACTCTTACGAAGGGTGTATATGCTTATGATTATTCGGATACGGGAAAGATTGGGCCGTTGGCGAAGATGTATACAGTGGGTCATGACTTTGTACCTGCAGGTATACATGCAGGCGGATTAAGATATCACGGAGTATCACCCATAATCAGCCAGCTTTATGAAGACAAATTGATTGAAGCTAAAGCTTACGGACAAAGTTCGGTATTTGATGCGGCCGTTACTTTTGCAAGAACTGAAGGAATTATTCCTGCTCCTGAGTCTTCTCATGCAATAAGGGCTGCTATTGATGAAGCATTGTTGTGCAAGGAATCGGGAGAGTCGAAAGTTATTCTGTTTAATTTGAGCGGACACGGATATTTTGACATGGTTGCTTATGACAACTACTTTAGCGGAAAGCTTAGTGACGTGGATTATTCCGAAGAAGCGATCTCAAAGAGCATAAACAACCTGCCCAAACTTGATTAATTGATAATAAAATTTAGATAAAATATGAAAGGCAAGCCCTGTTTTCGAAAAAACAGGGCTTGTTTTAGGTGTGGGGGGTTTTACTTGTGCAAGTGAAATCATTGTTGTATATTACCTGGGCTGAAGTCTCAACTCCATCCAGTCAAAGGCAATCCAATCATTAGGTCCGGTGTTTGAAGTATTTTGAATTACGACACTGTTGTTTCTTCTGAGATTCGGCACATTAAAGGTAAGAAGCCTCCAGTTGTTGAAACGCTGGCCGGCCGGTGAGCCGTGAACCAAAGGAAGCCTGCCGGTATGGACAACAGTACCGTTTATTGTTATTCTGGCAGAGTAGTTTGCTACAGGAACATTTGTGTGGTCATCAAGTACTCCGCGTATTACCAGCTGTGCATTTAAATTGCCTGCTACGAGCAAGAAAGGCTGTATATCGAAGGTCCATGTTCCGCGGTTGCCGGTATACAAAATGTCTGCATTGCCACTGGGATTTCCGTAGTTCGGATAACCTGTAAGTTCCTTAAAAAGCACAATGGATGTTTGGGCAGGCCTGTTGCTTAATACCGGTTGAGGTTGTCTTTCTACAGCCGGCATGGAATACAAGTATAATTCATCGACATTCTGAGGCTGCCAGGCATTTGGTGTATATGCAGCGTATGGATCGTATACAAAGGGATAATGGTAATATGAATCCATAAAGATTTCTCCTTTCATATTAAACATAGATACCTGCTATACATAATATTCAGGAAAGGAGAATTATGTTACTTTGATTACTGAATGGCTTTAACCAGACGTATTGTGTATCTTGTTGTGAGGTCAGAGGAACAATTGATTTCAAAAAGTTCGGGAATTTTATAATCTTTAGGGAATTTGTCCGGAGAAAATTTTACATTGTAGACACCTGAAGGAAGCTTAAATACTGCAATGCCTTCTTCGTTGGTGACGGACAAAAACCTGTCGGGATTCTTTGAAGCTTCTGTATTTTTTGGCGATGGGGACCCCGATATATCTTCAGAAGAGGTGTTTTCAGTTTGCTGTGCCTCAGAATTGGCACTATCAACGTAAAGCTCAATGCCTTTTACGGGGAGGTTGTTTTCATCCAGGACTTCAATTTCGGCAATTCCGGTACCGGAGGCTAATAAGTTGGTTTTGCCAAGATTAACTGTAAGCATGGTTGTTCCCACTGTTTTTAAGTCGTAGAAAAACGGGGACGGCAGAATGTAATCGGTACTTCCCTCCACAGGAGAGAATGCCAGATGGAAGGTTCCCTTTCCCAGTGTAAATTTTACAGTACCGGTTTCATCGGTTATACCTGCAACAGTATAGTACTTTTCAGGATTTTCCGTTTTGCCGTTTACACTTATCCGGATACCCGAAACCGGAGAGTCGTCTTCAATGTCAACAAGTTTAATCTGAAGAGTGTAAATTGTATCATCTTTTGCGGATATTATTTCGGTATAGGAATTTGAATTGGTCAATCTTGATATCAAATTTGAAAAATTGTTGGATTCAAATTCTTTTTTAAAGGAATACAGCTCGAAGCAAAGAAAGAAAAGCGAAGAAACCATGAGTATTGTTATAGCAGTGTATTTCAGTATTTTTTTAAGTTTGATTGAAAGATTTAGCTTAAATACATTTGCTAAGCTGAATTTATCCGCAGTTTTGCTAAAGGACAACACCAAAAATGACAGCACCGTTATAAGTATGCCCAAAGCCATACAAAACACAAGTGGCGGAAGAAGGCAGTTTTGAACATAGGACAGAAGTACTTCGGATTTCAGCGGAACGGTCACGGAAAGAATATATATATTTTGGGGAAGGAGCTTGTAGGAAAATATCAGGCAAAACAGTGCTGTTATAACATTTAAGATGCCGCAAGTCATTAATAAACCAAACAGCCATCTTAGCATTTCTTTAATATTTTTGATAAGCAGCAGAGCATTTAAAAACAGCAGCATGAGAAGTAATGCGCAAAATACCGGTATAAAATCTGTGACAAAATAAATAAGCTTGACAAAAAGCAGCATGTCCAAGATATCACTGCGATTTATTGACAAGAGTATTGCATTGAGGTTGACCCGCTTTATTTTGCTTAAGACATATTCGGAATTTGCAATGTCCGGGGTATCTTCCAAAGAGTCTTCTGCCGGAGCATTTGAACTTTGTGAAGATGTTGGTTCGACATCAATAATAATGTCGGGCAAAAAGCTTTTTTCACCGTTTAGGTATTTGATTAGACCGTCGGTGATGGTATCAAGGTTTATTTTTACCATTTTAGGTGAAATGGAGTCTTGGAGTATGGCAAATATCTCTTTCTGTTGGTCGCTAAGCTGGGGTGATTGGTTGCTTAAATCGGTAAATATACTGCTTACCAGATTATTGATTTCACCTTGAACTTCGTCGTAGATGTTATTTTTTTCGAACAATTTTTTGTGAAAATCGGATGTCATAACTGATGAGCCAAGAATTATTGACATTACCCAAAGAAAGAGTATAATTCCGGCAAGAGAGGATGTTATATATAAAACGATGTTTTTCGAGTATTTATATAAGCTGCTCATGACATCCTCCTTATGATAAATTTATTTATGCTTGTACCTATAAAATTATTATCTCTACAATATTATATCATTAAAGCTGGCGGAATTGATTTGGTAAAATATGGATGTTTGGCTGCTGTTTGAGTTTCAGCTACTTGTATATTATGGTAATGATTTGTATAATAAATTTATAGAGCGATATTTAAAATAATGGTTTACTGTATGTTAGCCCAAATAAGCCTTATTCTCGTAAGTTATACATATACAGAAATATTTGGGATACAAAGATAGATACTGTGATATTGAAATTATTAGACTAAATGAAGAGCATAAGGAATGATATATGCACGCTATAAGGCGTTGTTGCTGCGTTCTGCGCGTTGGATAAAGGCTCTTTTAATACTTAGCTTTACAAAAAGGAGATAAACTTATAGTGGATACTTTGAAAATAACAACAGAAAGATTGATAATTAGCGAGTTTGATGAGAGTATGGCAGAAATTGTCCATCTCAATTCTTTAGATGATGACAATCGCAAATTTGTACCGGATGAAGTTTTTGAAACTGTAGAAGAAGCACAGAAAATTCTTAAGTTTCTGATTGAATGTTACAAAGGTATGAATGGACCGTTAGTATATCCGGTTTTGTTAAAAAGCGGTGAGAATATAGGTTATGTGCAAGCAGTACCTACCGGTGATGAGTGGGAAATTGGTTATCATATTGCTTCGCATTATACGTGCAAAGGTTATGCGACATAAGCAGTGAAAGCTTTTGTGCCGATAATAATGAACCTGCTAAATATTAAACGGGTTTGGGGTGTTTGCCGCGGGGATAATATGGCTTCCCGTAGAGTTTTAGAAAAATGTTCATTTAGTTTGAAAGAAAAGTATTTTGGGTGTTATCACGGAGAAAATCACGAAATATACAAATATGTTTATGGGATGTAAAATATTTACATGGAGATGATGGAGAATGAGTTTGCTAGAGAAACTAATAATCATGGCCTTATTGACGGGAATAAGAGAATTGGTGTGTCAGTAATGTTATTATTACTGCGATTAAATGATATTGAAATAAAATATACTCAACAAGAGCTGATAGAACTTGGGTTGGGGGTTGCCACGGGAAAATACGATGAAGTATTCATAAAAAAATGGATCCAGTCCAAAATGGTAAAAAAAGCATAAGTTTTGCGCAATGCTCCACATTGGACAGGTATAAAAGGAGGACACAAAGTGGCTGTAATAGAGACTGATAGATTAATAATAAGGAGATTTTCTCCCGATGATTGGAAGGATTTATATGAATATCTTTCGAAAGAACAAGTAGTAAGATATGAGCCATATGGTATTTTTACAGAAGAAGATTGTAAAAATGAAGCCGTTAAACGTTCATCAAATGAAGCCTTTTGGGCTGTATGCTTAAAAGTCAATAATAAATTGATAGGCAATGTTTATTTTAATCAACAGGAACCAAAGGAATTTTTAAACTGGGAAATTGGATACGTTTTTAATCCTCAATATTATGGTAACGGATATGCGACGGAAAGCTGCCGGGCAGTTATCGATTATGGATTCAAAAATTTGAAGGCACGTAGAATAGTTGCTATGTGCAATCCGGAAAATATAGCATCATGGAAGCTGTTGGAACGCTTAAATATGAGGAGAGAGGGACATTTACTTAAGAATATATTTTTTAAACGGGATGAGATGGGAGAATGCATTTGGGTTGATACATATGAATATGCAATCTTAAAAGAAGAATGGTATGCTTTATAGGGATTAAAAGGAGAAAGAATTATGAAAGAAAATTACCCGTTTCGATTTGACGAAACAACTGGTACTGCTTATGCATGGTTTATAAGAATGGAATATAGAGGAGGACAAGTTACTTCAGATTTAGAGCCAAAGCTGACTTTGTCTGAAGACAAATATTACGATGTATATCAAAGGATGGGTAATGACGCTTTTGCCGATTTACTTCGCAAAATGCGAAGTAACATACGCCAGTTTTTTCCGCTGGATGAAATAAAAAAACGCGAAACGTATCTATGGTTCGAAAACGACGAGCTTGTCGGGGGTATCAGCATTCATCATAACGAAGAGGAAAACTGTTATGAAATTGAGAAAGTGGTGGTAGCCCTAGGATATCAGGGCAAAGGTTACGGAAAGAAGTTATTGAACTTTGCTGTAGCAAAACTTCAGCAAACTCACCGTACACCGATATTTTTGACGGTTGCCGCTTGCAATGAGAAAGCAGTTAAAATGTATGAAAAGTTTGGATTTGTTCCTGTTAGCGAGATAATGGATGAATGGAAAGTTGAGGAGAAGATAGGGTGAGAGTATGTTTTTTTAAAGCCTATAGACGATGAAGACAGAAAAGAGGTTGTGAAACTGACAACTGAAAACTGGGGTAGTTCCATCATAGTATCAAGAGGTAAAGTTCATTCGTTTGAAGACTTACCGGGTTTCATTGCTTTGGAAAACGGTAGAATAATCGGTCTCATAACATATTCCATATCTGATGATAGCTTAGAAATTGTTTCTCTTGATAGTTTTGTTAAAAATAGAGGAGTTGGAACACAGCTAATCAACCATGTAATAGAAAAGGCAAAAGAGTTCAAATGTAAAAGAGTTTGGTTGATAACTACGAACGATAATACCCGTGCGATTCGGTATTACCAGAAAAGAGGGTTTAATCTTTGCAATATATATTTAAACGCAGTAAATGAGGCTCGAAAAATCAAACCGCAGATACCTTTATATGGTTATGACAATATTCCCATATTGCATGAAATTGAGTTTGAAATGTTATTGTGATTATAATAAAGGGATTGTTTCGGAAGCTTGTATTAATAATGAAGAAGGAGAACAGCAACATGATAACAGAAAAACCAACCATAGATATGCTTGAAGAATGGAAATCTATTTGGATGCAGTATAAAGATATGCTAAAACCAAATAGAAAATCGGGAAAGGAATTGATTGAGTACCTGCAAAATAAATATATCTTGACCGAGATAAATGAAAAAAGAGCTTTGGATGCAATCATTTACAATGTTACTATGAACAAAGTTCATGCAGAAAAACTGCCAGCCGGAAAAACACCTATTCCAAGAGCTTTTTATCTTGAGAGGGCGGGTAATGGTGAAATTTTTTATCGGGATGAAAACAAAGACCCTGATGATGTTTGGAATGGGAGCATTACGAAGATTTTTACCGGTATTGACGAAGTGACAGGCTTTTTTATGGTGGAAGGAAGCACGATGCTTTGGGATGAAATGTGTGCTTTTCAAGGACTTGATGAAAAAGACCTCCAAAATTTTGTATGTGTTGCTCAATATATTAATGCGCTAAAAAGGTTTGATTTGCTTAAAAATATACTGCCTGAATAGAGTGAGCTTAAATCAATGATGAAAATATAAAGCCGCCATTTAATGCATGGCGGCAATTTAGAATTTTCAACGGTAAATTATATTAAAACTTTTGCGCTTTTATTCATTTACTTCATCTCCCGGTAAAACCTTTCTAATATTAACAGCGTAGAAGGAATACGGATTAAGATTGAAACGTTGGACAGTGTCTTTTGCCTTAATGGTATTATCCCTGAATAATCTGGATGAGAATGAAGCGGTTGAAGCACCTTCACGGTTTACAAGCCATATGTTTTCCTTGCCTTTTATAAACTCTTTAGCATCCGAACCGTAGTAGCCATTAGGCGAAAAAGCTTCGTAGCCGCTGTATCCTTCGAAGTTGGGAGGCAAGTATAGGTAATGCTTGTGGTTGGGATAATAGTAGCAAAATGTTCCGAAGGTATGCTCGTCGGTATGAATAAAGACATCTTCAGGAGTTATACTTTCGTTTACAAAATCGCATACTTCTTTCATTGGTCCGTTAAATCTTTGCTCAAAGATTATTTGGTTTAGTGAAATTGAACCGAACAGTATTGCCAGACAAACAAATATTGAAGCCCCTTTGTTATTTAACACGGATATTCCGTATGTAAGAGCCAGGACAAACAATCCCACAACCGGGAATATGTATCTTTCCACCAAAATAGGTCTGATTACATTGGACAGAATAATTGCAGTTACCAGGGTTAATGAGTATGTCAGTACTGCAACCAAAGACATTAAACCCTGTTTTTTTCGTTTTATTATGCAAAATATCAATCCCCATAGTATTAATACTGCTGCGCAAATAAAATATGTTTTAGAAAAGTCAGATCCCCAAAACTTTGCTCTGAACGGATACGCCAAGGTCAGCCATATGACGTCTTTTGTGACAGGAGGAATCCAGAAAGACTTGGAAACCCTTTTTGCCTGATTGAATAATATAAAAATCCACGGTAAATAACATAATACTGCTGCGCTTGCAGTAATCAAATAGCTTAACAGCTTCTTTTTATCTTTTTTAATTATAAATCCTAGAAGCACCCAAACAAAAAGCAGTACATTTAAAATAGTAACGGCAAGAAGTGCATAATAATGAGTAAAAGCGGATGCCAGTGTAGAAAGTCCAAACTTAACCCAATCGGATGTTTTGCCTTGCTGTATTGCAAGATACCCATACAAAGCACTGGCGGTAACAAAGAAAGCTGCCCATGTGTACATTCTTGTTTCCTGCCCGATTGATACGCTTATGGGGACTGCAATTATACAGAATGAATATATCATACCTGTGAATTTGCCAAAAATACGTTTTACCGGCCCGAATCCGAGGGCTGACAAAGCAAGTACTCCCAATACGGATAAAAGCCTTAATGCCGGTTCTGAGCGGCCGAATATAAAACTAAAAATCCTGAGCATTATGAAATATAAAGGAGGATGACTGTCACTTGCAGTAATTTTAATGATGCTTGGGATTGAATGGTTGATAATGGCGGCAGAGTAAGATTCGTCGAACCATAATGTCTCATGGCCGATTTCTATCGTTAGATACCAAAACCCTGCCAGGAGTATGACAGCCCAGATGATAATTGATTTGAAATCCAATTTGGAAATCTTGAAGTTCATAAAAGATATCATCTCCCTTAAAAAGAATGTAAATAAGTTTGGGATTGTAAATCTCTGTAAATTATTATGTTTAATAAATTGATTATATCATAAAAGGATAAAAATCAAAAATATATTTTTCCATGTTTTCCATACAAAAAATATGGCTATTAACATACTATTATGTTATAATAAAAGTAAGCAAATCTATATTGTAACTTGGATTTTCACATGTGAAACGAGACAATTTAAGTCCGGTGTTTTTTGTAAATCAGTTCCGAATGGCAGTATTTTATAACTAACTCAGTAATATATATGAAAATATGAAACTAAAACAGGAATCAATCATACAAAATAATATCCCCGATTCTAAACTTTTTGAATTTGGAATTTGGTGATAGCATCAATCTTTAAACGGTTGAAAGAATATGTAGCTTTATAAAATCGTAACATTTTTTAGTGAATATTCCATAAAAAAGAGGGGGAATAAAACGTGGAAAAGCGAGATTTCTCAACTATTATACGCAAGGACAGGGAAGAACACAAAAGCAAAAAGTTTGAAGGAACTTTCCTTGAGTATCTTGATATTGTAAAAGAAAACCCCGAGATTGCAATGCTTGCTCACCAAAGAATGTATAAGCTTATCACAGAGCCCGGTGTAACCGTAATAAGAACAGACGAAAATCCCAGACTTAGAAGGATTTATGGGAATGATGTTATAAAGAAATACAAATTTTTTGATGATGAGTTTTTTGGAATCGATAAAACAATTATGAAAATTGTAAGGTATTTCCATTCGGCAGCCATGGCAGGAGAGGAAGCAAGACAGGTGCTTTACTTGGTAGGACCGGTTGGAGCAGGTAAGTCATCTTTGATGGAGGCTTTGAAACGTGCACTGGAAATGAGCCCGCCGATTTATGCATTAAAAGGATGCCCGATGAGGGAAGAACCTTTGCATCTCGTACCGAAGCATTTGAGAAAGGAATTTGAAGAAATATTGAATGTGAAAATAGAAGGGGATCTGTGCCCTGTTTGCCGTTATAGACTTAAAAATGAGTTTAACGGAGAATATGAGAAGTTCCCCGTTCAGACAGTGGATTTCTCCATCAGATCGAGGAAAGGTATCGGCGTGGTACCTCCCGTTGACCCGAATAATCAGGATACATCGGTTTTAATAGGCAGCGTGGACATATCCAAGATAGACTTGTATCCGGAAGATGACCCAAGGGTTCTTTCACTAAACGGTGCGTTCAATGTTGGAAACCGCGGTATTGTTGAGTTTATAGAGGTGTTTAAGAATGAGACGGAGTACCTGCACACAATGATTACGGCAACCCAGGAAAAATCGATTCCATCTCCGGGAAAAGGTTCAATGATATACTTTGACGGTATAATTTTGGCCCACTCCAATGAAGCGGAATGGAACAAGTTTAAAGCCGACCATACAAACGAAGCGATACTTGACAGAATTGTCAAAATCGAAGTTCCTTATTGCTTGGAGCTTAACGAAGAGATAAAAATTTATGAAAAAATACTCAAGAAGAGTAAATTTGACGCTCATATAGCACCTCACACCATTGAAATTGCTTCAATGTTTGCGATACTCACAAGACTTGCGCCGTCAAACAAGGTTGACCCTATAACAAAGCTTAAGATATACAACGGTGAAGAAGTAATCGAAAAGGGTATGACAAGAAAGGTGGATATTTTTGAACTGAAGGAAGAGGCTCCTAGAGAAGGAATGACCGGTATTTCCACCAGATTTATCATGAAGGTGTTGGATACAGCGCTGTCAGAGTCGGATCATAACTGCATTAATCCTATATCGGTTATGGAGACATTGGTTAAGTCGGTAAAAGAACTGGCAATTGGCGATGAAGAAAGAGAAAGATATTTAAGGTTTGTACAGGACAGCATAAGAAAAGAGTACAACAAGATTTTGGAAAAGGAGATTACAAAGGCATTTATTCACGGTTACAAGGAGCAGGCGGAAAGCCTATTCAACAACTACCTTGACCATGCCGAGGCCTTTGTGAACAAGACAAAGATAAAGGACAGGAATACAGGAGAAGAGCTTGAGCCCGATGAAAAGTTCCTGAGGTCAATTGAGGAGCAAATAGGAATTACAGATACTGCGGCCAAGGGATTTAGAGCGGATGTTACGGCATATATGTTCTACGTTTTAAGAAATGGCGGAAAGCTTGACTTTAGCAGCTATGAGCCTTTAAAGGAGGCTATTGAAAAGAAACTTACAGCATCGGTCAAGGAGCTTAGCAGGGTCATTACTCAGGCAAAGGTGAGGGATAAAGAGCAGAGCGAGAAGTACGATACAATGGTTGAAGAGATGAAAAAGAACGGATACTGTGACCATTGCTGCAATGTTATATTGAAGTATGCGGCAAACAACTTGTGGAAGGATTAAACCCCTTAATCCTGCAAAAAATCAAACCGGGGGGTGGTTGTTGTGGCTATTTTCAGAGAGTATGTAAGCAGCGGCAAAGACAGAGCTGCTGAAGACAGACGGCGCCACAGGGAATTGGTTGAAGAATCGATAAAAAAGAATATAGGCAATATCATTGCAGAGGAAAGTATCATCGGACAGAGCAAAGACAAAAAAATAAAAATACCGATAAGAAGCATTAAGGAATATCAGTTTATATACGGAAAGAATACTCCTTCGGTAGGTTCCGGTGACGGAACGGAGAAACGCGGGGAAAAAATAGGTGAGGAAAAGGCAGGTAAAAAGGGGCAGGGGGCTGGTCAGGCCGGAAATCAGGAAGGAGAAGAAGTTTATGAGACAGAGATTACTATTGAGGAGCTCATAAATTATCTCTTTGATGATTTAAACCTTCCGGATATAGATAAAAAGAGGATTGCGGAACAGGAATCCATAAGAAGCTATAAAAACCTTGGTTACCAGCGAAAAGGCATACCTCCGAGACTTGCCAAGAAACGTTCCGTTATTGAAAAAATAAAAAGAAAGCAGGCATATCTGAGAAATAATAGAAGCTTGACTGATTCGGAGGAAGAGGTAGAAGAAGATATAAGGGAATTGGAGACTGAAGATAACACAAGAAAGAGATTTCCCTTCAGTGAGGATGATTTGCGCTACAGAAGGGTTAGAGAGGACCACAAAAAAGACTTTAATGCGGTAGTTATCTGCATTATGGATGTTTCCGGTTCCATGGATCAGACAAAGAAGTATCTTGCCCGAAGCTTTTATTTTCTATTGTACCAGTTTATTAGATTAAAATATGCCAATGTTGATGTTGTTTTTATAGCCCATACCACCACTGCCAAGGAAGTCAGTGAAAACGAATTTTTCCACAGGGGTGAATCGGGGGGAACATATATCAGCAGCGGCTATGAAAAAGCTCTTGAAATAATCGAACAAAGATATAATCCCAACAGTTGGAATATATACGCTTTTCACTGCAGTGACGGCGACAACTGGGCTGAAGACAATAAAAAAGCAGTTGAACTTGGCCAAAAGCTTTGTGAAGTCTGCAACCTTTTTGGGTACGGTGAAATAGTACCGGGCTATTATTCTTCCGGAAGTACCATAAAAAATGAGTTCCAGAGAAATATCAAAAGGGATAATTTTTCTGTTATCACAATAACCAATAAAGATGACGTGCTTCCGGGATTAAAGAAGCTTTTGGAAAAAGAAGGGGAGTAACTGACATAAATGGGGGTGAAGAGATGACCGAATACAGCATGAAGGAGCTTGTTGAATGGAATCAAAAAATAGAAGAGATAGCCCGTGCCGAAGGCCTTGACTACTATGAACAAGAGTTTGAAATATGCAGCTACGAGGATATGATTGCTTATGAAACCTATGTGGGCATGCCTTCGCACTACCCTCATTGGAGCTACGGAAAGAATTATGAGAGGACCAAAACCCTTTACAAATTCAATTTAACCGGATTGCCTTATGAGATGGTTATAAACTCGGACCCGTGCATAGCTTACCTTATGAAAGACAATACCCTGCTTTTGCAGATACTGACGATTGCGCATGTTTACGGTCATAACGACTTTTTTAAGAACAACCGGCTTTTTAGACTTGGCACAAGAGCCAAAGACACGGTGGAGATGTTTAAAAACCATGCCAATAGGATCAGGGAGTATATTCAGGACCCTGGCATAGGCTATGCCAAAGTGGAAAGAATTCTTAATGCCGCCCATGCCATAAAGTATCAGATATCCCGCAATATAGGCGTGAAAGAGCTGTCCCAGGAAGAGAAAAAAAAGGAGCTCATGGAAAGGTATACGAGGCCTAAAAGCGAGTATCCTTTGTTAGAACCCAGGCAAAAAAATGATATGGAGCTGCCGGATTTAAAGAAGATTCCCGTTGAACCTGAAGAAGATATGCTTTTATTTTTTATAAATTACAGCAAGCTTTCAGATTGGGAGCGCGACATTCTAAGCATTGTCAGAGAGGAAACTTTATATTTTCTTCCTCAAATTGAGACAAAGATAATGAATGAAGGATGGGCAAGTTTCTGGCATTATAACATTTTAAGCAAGCTAAACTTGGAGCAGGGACTTCATTTTGAGTTTTTAAAAAGACACAATCAGGTTATAAGGCCCCTTTTAGGTCAACTAAACCCATATTATATCGGATTTAAAATATTTGAAGACCTTAAGAAAAGGTATGAAGACGACCCGAAGAAAATATTTGAAGTAAGAGAAGTTGAAAGGGACCAGTCTTTTATAAGAAGATATCTTACCCGAGAGCTTTGTGAGGAAATGAATCTTTTCGAATATGCCAAGATTGGCAGCAGCTACATTATAACGGAAGTGTCGGATGAAGAGGGCTGGAAAAGTATTAGGGATACAATAGCCAACAGTGTGGGCCTTTCCGGTATTCCTGTCATAAAGGTGGCGGAATGGGTTCAAAAGGACAATACGCTGTTTTTGGAACATGAATATGATGGTAGGGAAATTGAGTTAAGCTATGCTTATGAAACCATGAAGCATATAGTTGACCTTTGGGACGGAAAAGTCATGTTAGGCACAATGATTGACAATAAAAAGAAGCTTATTGTATGCGACGAACAAAAGAAAGTTACTTTGGTAGACGGATAAGCAAGCTTAAGTCGGTTCTTTCCGGCCCTAAGACTAGGGGCTTGAGAGGACTGTTTTTTTTTGGTGTTTTTTGAGTGCATTTTTATTTCTGGACATCAATTTGCGGTAAGTATAAAATATTTTAATGTAAACTTTTTTAAAGCTGAATCAAGGAGCAGGATGATTTTGGATAGTCTTAAACATTCTGAGAAATACCCATTCTCTTTAATTTTGTTTTATTCTTTGCTTTATATGGCTTTTGCCGTATTTGGGGTATTTATGCCTGTGTATCTGGAAGGATTGGGCTATGACAATACAGACATTGGAACACTTCTTTCAATAAGCTCGTTTGTTGGTCTTTTTGCACAACCCGTTTGGGGAGTTGTGAGTGACCGGGCAAAATCTAAAAACACTGTGCTAAAAACCTTATTGATTTTTAGCAGTATTGCTATTCTCATGTTTCGTCTCTCAGGCAACTATTATTATATATTTGCGGTAATGGTTTTTTATGCTTTTTTTCAAACACCTATTATTCCAATAGGGGACGCGATTACATTGGAATACATTACTGCAACAAGGTGGAAATATGGTCCCATAAGGCTTGCCGGTGCATTGGGATATGCGGTTATGGCATTTTTAGGAGGGGCATTGACAAAGAAAAATATCAACGGGATTTTCTTTATATGCTTTGTTATAGGTATTATGTCTTTGTTGACTACATTTAAAATACCGGCGGTAAAAGGACATCAATCAAACGGAAAAAAGCTTTCCATTCTTGAGGTTTTCAAAAACAGGGAGCTTGTGCTGCTTATGGGATTTACGGTTGTGGTTCATACTACCATGGGCTTTTATAACACCTTTTTTCCAATTCACTATAAAAACATGGGTGCCGATAATGCCCTTCTGGGATTGGCAGTATTTATAGGTTCGGCCAGTGAGATAATTTTCCTTGTCTTTGGCGATAGAATAATAAAGCGATTGGGAATTAAAGCCACCCTCTTCGGTGCCGCCTTTGTAGCAGTTGTAAGATGGGCAATTCTGGGCTTTATTGACAATATTTATTTGGTACTGGTGTTTCAAGTTCTTCACGGTTTTATCTATATTGTTTTGGCTTATTCCATGGCAACCTATATTAATAATGAAGTGCCCCTTGAATTGAAGGCTTCCGGTCAGACAGTAAACTCCGCCATAGGTCAAGGAGTTTCCAGAATAATTGGAAGTATTGGCGGTGGTGTCGTAAGTGACTTAATCGGAATCAGGCAGGCATTCTTTTTAAATTCGGTTGTTGTTCTTGCCTCAATTATTGTTTTCGGTGCAATATTTTCTATAAGTTCAAGAAGGCAAAAACTAATGTGAGCTTGTCTTTTAGTTTCAAATTATGATACTATATTTTCGTATATATTTAATTTATGGCAATAAATAAATCAATAGATTTATAAGAAAAATAAATATTATAAAAAATTACATTTCCCAGGAGGTTGAAAATGGACAACATATATGAAAAGGTGCGGGAAACGGCCTCATTTGTCAAAGGGATAATAAAGGAAACTCCCCAGATTGCCGTCATTCTCGGTTCGGGTTTGGGACCTTTGGCAGATGAGATTGAAAACAGTGTTGAGATTGATTATAAAGACGTACCCAACTTTCCGGTGACTACCGTTGAAGGACATGCCGGAAAATTCGTGTGCGGACTTTTGGGAGACCGGCGTGTAATTGCCATGAAAGGGCGTTTCCATCACTATGAAGGATATGATGTATCGCAAGTGGTTTTTCCCGTCAGGGTCTTTAAAATGCTGGGAATAGACAATCTTATTGTCACAAATGCTTCCGGCGGAATAAACAGAGGTTTCAAACCGGGAGATCTAATGATTATCAAAGATCACATAAGTTTTTTTGCTCCATCTCCATTAAGAGGTAAAAATATAAATGAATTTGGATTAAGATTTCCGGACATGAGCAAGGCATACAGTCCGAAGCTTATTGAAATGTGTAAAAAAGCCGCTTCGGATTTGGGAGTGGATGTCAAAGAGGGAGTCTATGCTTTTGCCCAGGGTCCAATGTATGAGACGCCTTCCGAGATAAGGGCGCTGGGCATATTGGGAGCCGATGCAGTCGGTATGTCCACCGTTCCGGAGGTTATTGCCGCAAGGCATGCCGGTATGAATGTACTGGGAATTTCGTGCATAACCAATATGGCAGCAGGAATTTTAGATCAGCCGTTAAATCATGAAGAGGTTATGAAAACAGCAAAAGAAGCCGAAAATAATTTTACGCGGTTAGTAAAAAGGGTAATATCCGTCTGGGAGGTATAAAATATGAAAAGTGTTATTCGTGATATAAACTTAGCAAAATCCGGAAGGCAGAAAATCAATTGGGTAAGGAAAAATATGCCGCTTCTAAGGAGCCTTGAGGAAGAGTTTTCAAAGACAAAGCCTTTCCAAGGAGTTAGGATTACGGTATCGGTACATCTTGAGGCAAAAACGGCTTACTTGGCAAAGCTTCTTGCCATAGGCGGCGGAGAAGTTTCGGTAACGGGAAGCAATCCATTATCGACTCAGGACGATGTGGCTGCCGCTTTAGTTGAAGACGGACTTGATGTTTACGCATGGTATAATGCCACAGAAGAGGAGTTTAAAGAGCACTTGAACCTTGCATTGGGATACAAGCCAAACATCATTATTGATGACGGAGGAGACCTTGTACATCTATTGCATACCGAAAGGACCGAGCTTTTGCCCCATGTTATGGGAGGATGCGAGGAGACCACAACAGGGGTTATAAGGCTTAAAGCAATGGAAAAAGAAGGGGTGCTGAAATTCCCCATGGTGGCAGTAAACAATGCTTACTGCAAGTATTTGTTTGACAATAGATACGGTACGGGCCAGTCGGTGTGGGACGGCATAAACAGAACCACCAATCTTATCGTGGCAGGAAAAAATGTTGTTGTAGTCGGTTATGGATGGTGCGGCAAAGGTATTGCCATGAGAGCTAAAGGCTTGGGTGCCAGCGTTATTGTGTGCGAGGTTGACCCGATAAAAGCGGCCGAGGCTGTGATGGACGGATTCAAAGTTATGCCTATGGATGACGCGGCAAAGATTGGGGACTTGTTTATTACCGTAACCGGTTGCATCAGGGTGATACACCGTGACCATTTCAAGGTTATGAAGGATGGCGCAATATTGTGCAATGCCGGACATTTCGATGTGGAAGTAAGTGTCACGGAACTGGAAGAAATGGCTGTACGCAAGGAAGAACAGCGCAAAAACATTATGGGATATATGATGGAGGATGGCAGATGGATAAACCTTCTTGCAGAAGGAAGACTTGTAAACCTTGCTGCAGGAGACGGACATCCGGCGGAAATTATGGACATGAGCTTTGCCCTTCAGGCCATGAGTGCAAAGTATGTGCTTGAGAACCATTCAAAGCTTGGAAATAAGGTGCTGGACGTGCCGGAGGAAATTGACAGGAAAGTTGCGTTAATGAAGCTGAAATCCTGGGGGGTAGCAATAGACGAGCTTACCGAGGAACAGAAAAAATATCTCGACAGCTGGTGTTAAATAAGCTAAATATGAGTTACAAACGTATCAGTATGTAAAGGAGACTTGTTTTTGTGAACATATTAATCAAAAATGCTGACATTATTACCTGCAATGCCTCAAATGACGTGTTGAATAATGCGTTTTTGGGCATAAAAGACGGTTATATTGATTTTATAGATACCAGTGAAGATGCTATAAGGGACTTTAAGGCTGACCGGGTTATTGATGCCAGAGGGAAATTGGTTATGCCTGGATTTGTAAATGCCCATACCCACAGTGGAATGACAATACTTAGGAATTTTGCAAACGACCTTGCCTTGGAGGACTGGCTTTTCGGCAACGTGCTTCCTGTGGAAGAAAAGCTTACACCGGAGGATATATACTGGGGTACACTTTTGGGAATAGCCGAGATGATAAAGTCGGGCACCACCACTTTTGCCGATATGTATCTTCACATGGAAGAGGTGGCAAAGGCTGTTTCGGAGACGGGTATTAGAGCAAACCTTTGCAGAAGCCCTCTAAAAGACGGAAATGGAAGTGTGGACGATGCCATTCGGTGCTTTGAGTATTTTAAAAAGTGGAACAACAGCTTTAACGGCAGGATAAAAGTCTATATTGAAGTCCATTCGGTTTATCTTTTTGACGAGCCGTCACTTAAGATGTCGGCAGAAATTGCAAAACAGGTAGGTACAGGTATTCATATACATGTGCAGGAGACAGTGAAAGAAGTGGAAGACAGCATCAAAAAGTATGGGATGAGTCCTGCAGAAATTTGCTGTGAGACAGGAATTTTTGATGTTCCGGTAATTGCAGCCCATTGTGTTCATTTGTCCGACAGGGATATGGAGATAATCAAGGAGAAAGGCGTAAATGTGATTCACAATCCCACCAGCAATTTAAAGCTGGGCAGCGGAATAGCAAAAGTGGACGATATGCTTAAAAACGGCATCAATGTGGCTTTAGGGACCGATGGCGCAGCAAGCAACAACAACCTTAACATGGTTGAAGAAATGCATTTGGCCGCGCTGATACACAAAGGTGTTCACATGGATCCCACATTGATTGGAGCTTCCTCTGCATTGAGGATGGCAACTGTAAACGGGGCAAAAGCATTGGGATTTGGAGATGAGGCAGGAGAACTTTCAAAGGGAATGAAAGCAGATCTCATCTTTGTAGATATGGATAAAACCCACCTTTGTCCTGTTAACGACCCTGTTTCGGCTGTGGTATACTCTGCTCAGGCATCGGACGTTGACACGGTGATAATTGACGGAAATATTGTCATGGAAAATAGAGAGCTTAAGACCATTGATGAGGAAAAAGTAAAGTTTAGTGTAAAAGAAATAGCCAAAAAAGTATTGAGATAAAGCGCAAAAAATAGAAAGTATTGGTCTTGACAAAATTATGTTTTGGAATTAATATTTTTATATAAGTTAAATAATGTATATATGCTGATGCCACCATGGCTCAGTTGGTAGAGCAGCGCATTCGTAATGCGCCGGTCGGCGGTTCGAGTCCGCCTGGTGGCTCCAGTCATTACGGTATTAAAACGCTTGGTTTTTTTCAGGCGTTTTTTTATTTTGCCTCTTGGAATGAAATGAAAGAGGCAAAAGCGAAGGGACTCGATGTCCCGAGCTTTTATTTAGGCTCTTTGAAGTGAAGGGGTTCCCATTTTTTTATGTTAACTTAAAGGGAACATAATATTAATTATTGTCGTCTATAATACAAACGATAAAAATTATGGAGGTTTTCTTATGACAAAGAAAATTGTACGAAGCTTTATTTTACCAATGGCTGTAATTTCGGTTTTTACTGCGACATCATTTGCACAGACCGCAGATATAACGCTGCTTTCGGTTGAAAAGCCGGATGTTGTTACAATAAGCTATCAAATGAAGCATTGGTCTGAACCTTTTGTAAATCAATTATCAGAAAACTATAATGCTAATGAGATGTTTGAGGGAAAAAATTTAAATTCTGCTATTGAAGCAAAGGACTTTCAAAACTTGGTAAGACTCGTGCTGGACAAGGATTACGACGGAACACCTGATTCGGTGACAAGGGAAGCTGTTGTTCATGAATTGATGAAAATATGGGCTGAGAAAACAGGAAAAGATCTTGATAAAGTACCGGTAATTAGAATGCTAATCTATGTAGACCTTGACCAAGTGGATATAAAATACTACCAATCTATTATGGTTGCTTATATGAAGGACATAGCAAAAGGAAGGGGCGAAGGCATTTTTGATCCAAAGACTGATGTTACATATGGTGAGTTGGCGGCTTTAGTGTATAATACGGCCCAGTCTGTAGAAAAAGAGAAGGAATCTGACGTTCAGCAAATAGCAAAGGATAGGTTTGAGACCAGGGGAGATTATGAAATAAAAGACGGCAAGGTGGTATTTAACTTTGAGCTGGTGAACCGTTATGAAGAGGCAAAGGAGCTGATGTTTGGTTCCGGACAGCAGTTTGAAGTAACTATAACCGATGAAAAAGGTAACGAAGTATATAGATATTCCGACGGTAAATTCTTTACACTGGCGTTAGTATCAAAAACAATAAACCCGGGTGAAGCTGTAAAATGGCAGGATGAATGGGATATGACGGACAAAGAGGGAAATGAGCTCACAGCGGGAAAATACCAAGCAAAGATTGACATTATGGTTGTACAGGGGGAAGATGAAGAAAAGATTGATGAAAGCCAGCTTACAACTGTAATAGAGTTTGAACTGGGCGTTGGTGAAAGGAATTAATAATTGAAAATTAGTAATTTTAAAGCCTGGCAGGTAAATACAGCCTGCCGGGCTTGTTTTATATTCTGCCATATATTTCAATGTAAAATTATGCTATTATTTTAACGTAGAATAGTATATAATAATGAGGTGTAGCTTGCTTGGAATTAAATCGGTTTTATGCTGGGGTCAAAATATATTAAGAAGTTGAAGAAACATATAAAACTAATCCATAAAATATTGGGCGATAAGATAAGAAAGGCAGTGAAACGATATGGTGAATACACTAATATTTGATTTTGACGGGACAATAGTTGATTCGTTAGGTATAGGAATCGATGCATATAATGAAATAGCTGAAGAATGTAAGTTTAAAAAGTTAAATCCCTCGGACCTTACGGAGCTTGGCAGGCTTCCCATTGTGAAAAAGTGTAATGTGCTTGGCATATCTTTAGCACAAATACCTTTACTGGTGCACAAGTTAAATGAAAAAATAAAAGATAATATTCATAAAATAAAAGTATTTGATAAAATGAAAGAGGTATTATACGCTCTTGAAAAAGAAAAGTATAGTTTACATATTATATCATCAAATACGGAAAGCACAATAAAACAGGTATTGCAATTAAATGATTTGGATATGTTCGAAAGTATTTACCCGGCAAAAAACATTTTTGGAAAGCATTACGTTATAAATGACTTTATCAAAAAAAGCGGCCTTGATAAAGATGACATAATATATATAGGTGACGAGCTTAGGGATATTGAAGCATGCAAGAAATCCAAAGTAAAAATAATTTCCGTCACATGGGGTTTTGAGTCGGCGGACCTTTTATTGACCGGCAATCCCGATTTTTTGGCTAAAGACCCTGAAGACATTATAAGAGTATTAAAAACTATAAATGCCCGATAATTTTACTTCAAGGGAATTATTCAGGGTCAGGTGACGGCTTTGTGGCTTCAATCAGTGCTTTGTCGCGGTACATTAAAATACTCAGAAGAACCATTAGAGCACCTGTCGCAATAAGCAGGAATTCTATTTTAACTCTGTCCGACAAAGGACCGAAAACAAGCATTGCTATTGGCATCATAATGCTCGATATCATTGAAAGAACTCCAAATACTCTTCCCAAATAATCCTCTTCTACTTTCTCCTGCAATAAAACCGTAGATGTGGTATTGAAAAAGGGCACTGCAATTCCCGCTAACAGCATGAAAAAAAGGTAAATCAAAAGAATAGGGATAATTCCCAAAGCAAAAGTACAACATCCCAAAACAAGATTTGACAGTACCATTGTAAGAAGCTTGTTTTTAAATCCTCCCCAAGATGCGATGATTATACCGCCCAGCACCATACCCAAAGAAAAGGAGATTTCGACTGCCGCCAGGTACAAAACATCATCGCTAAAACTTCGCGTTACCTGAAGAGGAGTTAAGAAGGCAGCGGGTGAAATCAATATAAAGTATAATATGCTGTATAAAAAGAATGACTTAAGAAAGCTGTGATTTTTGACATAGGAAAGACCCTCCTTCATGTCACTCCAATAACTTGATTCCTCTATGCTTAAAGCCTTTGCATGAGCGGGAACGTCAAGAAACAACACAAGTATAGCTACTGCTATGGCCGCGGTGAAAACATCAATAAGAAATATTGCTTCAATCGAAGCATATGACATAATGGCGGCACTAATCATGGGGGATATTAACGTAATCACGGATTGAATACTGCTGTTTGTCGCATTTACGCGGGTAAGGTTATCCTTGGACACTAGCTGTGGTATAAATGCATTTATAGCTGGTGTTTGAATTCCCGAACCAAAGGCTCGTATGGCTGACATAACAAAAAGAAGCCACAGAGAGTCGTATCCCATAAAGAACAATATGGTTAAAACCAATGTTGATATTGCAATCAGTGAATCCGAAAAGCCAATCAGCATTTTTCTGTTATAGCGGTCTGCCCATACGCCGGCAAAGGGCGAAAGAAAAAAGGTGGGCAGAAAACCACATATGATTGATATGGTCATCATTGCACCGGATTGGGTTTTTAACGTAATGTACCATGTTATTGCATATTGCACCAGTGAAGTACCTAAAAGAGAAATGGTTTGACTGGCCAAAAAAAGTACTATGTTTTTATTCCATTTATTGCCCATACTTATATCTTTCTCCTGTAATGAAAATTGAATTAAATATTATGGATATCATATATTACTATGACTAAGAGAGCAAAGTCAATAATTATATTGCTCTATTTGCAGCTTTTAAATTGCAAGTTTAATTGCCTTACAAAATCTTACAGAACCCTGTTTTAA